>NZ_JAHCVJ010000001.1:900000-1181372 GCF_018476885.1 Geoanaerobacter pelophilus | reverse complement strand
ACCAACGGCGGTGCTGTTCCTGGTTATCACATCGACCAGAACACCTTCATGACCACACCAGCGCCTTACAATGGCGGCGCAGCCACGGCAACAATCAAGAGCAACAAGCGGCAGCAGGTCTTCCGGGCCTTCAACGTCCTGAGCTCCGCCCAGAGTGGCACCAACTATCCGAACCTGGCCCCGGCCACCTTTGCCGGTCTCTGCCTCGAATGCCACAACCAGACGACCCTGACCGGCAGCGCCTCCAGGCCGACTGCAGCTTCTGCCTGGAAGAGCAAAGAGCGGGTGCACCAGTCAGTAGCCGGCTGGTCGGCAACCGCCAGCGGCACCACCAACCTCAACAACGCTGTCCACGCTTACAGCTGCGCCAAGTGCCATGCGCCGCACGTCTCGCGTCTGCCGCGGCTCGCAGTCACCAACTGCCTTGATGCACGGCACTTCGGGCAGCAACAGGCGGCAGTCATTGTTTCCACCGGGGCAACATCAGCAACGCCGGGTAACATCATCCAGAGCACCTTGACTTCCTCGGCTCTGGGGGCCGGCCGCTTCCCTGGCGGCGGATCGCGCTACTCCAATACCCCTGGTTCCGCCCAGAACTCCGGTGGCTGGTGGTTCCAGACCAACCGGGCCACAGGCACGTCCCAAGGTACCCAGCCTACGGCTGCCTCCTACGGTTCCAACTGCCACAACGCCACGAACGCCGGAGGCACGACTTACAGCCCGGTCAACCAGAGATGGAACAAGCTGACACCATGGTAGTAATTAATGTCTCATGGGGCATCTTCGGGTGCCCCATGGATAAGACCTTTACACAAATTAGCTGTGATTATTGAGAAAGGAGGTGCCGACTATGAAAAAGAGCTACGTAACTCCGAAGATTGTAGGTAGCGCAGTTGTTCATCCCTGCTGATCTGCAATGAAGCGTAAAGAAAAAAGGTGAGGTCGCTGCTGCGGCCTCACCTTTTTTGTGACTGCGAAATAAATTCAGATCTTGATCAACTCGTACTGTCTGGAACCGATGCCGATTTTTTCGGCGTGGGCCAACTGCATCTCCCAATCAATCTGGGGATAGACGCCTCTGAACTTGTCGCCACCCGGTTCATGACCGCTTTGCAAGGCAGTGTTGGCATTACCTTGCGCATTGTTTACCAGGTCGGCACATGCCTGGTCAACCGCAACCGGATCGGTCGATGCACATATGCCGATATCGTTGACTATCGGGGCATCGGCGTGACCATAGCAGTCGCAGGCGGGTGAAACCTGGGTGATGAAGTTAATGTAAACAGTCTTCTCTCTTTTTCCGTTTACCGCACCCATGGCATGTTCGGCAAGCTTCATCATCACCAGGTCTGAAGCCTCGTTCCACTGGATGCTGATCGCCTTTTGCTGGCAGGCTGTGATGCACCGGCTGCAGCCGACGCACTTTTCGGGATCGATCTGCGCTTTGCCTTCGATTATGGCGATGGCGTCGTGAGCGCACGACTTCAGGCAAGCCCCGCAGCTGTTGCAGAATTTTTCCGCAACCTTTGGCGCCACCGTTGAGTGCTGGACCATCTTGCCGCTTCTGCTTGAGCATCCCATGCCGAGATTTTTGAGGGCGCCGCCGAATCCGGTCAATTCATGGCATTTGAAGTGGGTAACTGCTACCAGGGCATCTGCTTCCGCTATCTCGGTGCCGATGCTGACCGATTTGAGGAGTTCGCCGTCAATCGGAACATTAACAGCGGTCCCCCCTTTGAGGCCGTCGCACATGATGAGCGGCGCGCCGACAACAGCGTAGGCAAAACCGTTTTCAATGGCGCAGGTAAGGGCTGAAACAGCTTCTTTGCGCTCCCCGGGGTAGAGTGTCGATGAGTCGGTAAGAAACGGCAATCCGCCGCACTTTTTGATCTCTTCAACTACTCTGCGGACAAATATCGGCCGGACAAAGGTATGGTTGCCGCGCTCCCCGAAATGAACCTTGACCGCAACCAGATCACCCTTGTGCACCCGGTTGGCAATGCCGGCCTGGACCAGCAGTCGCCCGATCTTGCCCATCAGGTTTTCCTTATGGCTGGTACGCATATCCGCGAAATAAACCGTGCTTGTCATCTCCCCACCTCCTTGTGAAATCTACCAAACGCTATCACAGCAACTGCTAATTTACAATGGTTCACCTCATGGTTAAAGTATGGTGGCAGTCGGGCGATAAATATGGTATGTATGGGCTGTTTTTATCGGTCTGGCTTGGTTTTTTCGGGTAACTGACATCTTAATTCAACAGGAGCGGGCTATGACACAGGAGAACGATCGACGAGAGCTCTGGATCATGGGGTTGGGGAAAAGGCCAGAGCGTGGAGCAATCGTCAGTGAGTACCTTGAATCCGCAGGCTATACTCCCCGGATCGCAGCACCTGGAGATCTTGTCTCGTCAAAGCCGCTGGGAATAGTGCTGGACCTCTCTCCTTCATCGGATGACGGCTGGGGGATACTGCTCAATCTGAAGTCAGACGTAGCAACCAGGGATATCCCGGTATTACCGATATTTCTCAGCGAACTCGGCAAGGTCGGCGGGGTGTTTCCGGTGGCAGGCTTTTTCACACTGCCGATAGACGAGGAGTATATCGCTTCAAAGCTGGCAGTGCTCGGCTTGACCGAAGATGTTATGGATTATGATCTGCATTCCCTTGTAGTTACGCGCAAAGGTGACGAAAAGCTGTCAAAACTGCTTGAAGGGCTTGGCTTCGGGGTGGAGAACGCCTATACCGGCAAGGAAGCGCTGGCGTTGGTGACCATCGGGCATCCGTACCTCATCATCTCCTCTTTGATGCATCCTGACATGGGGTCCTTTGAACTGCTTGAGCGGCTGCGGCTCTATCCCCAGACCCGAAATATCCCTTTTTTCATCCTGATTAAAGATGCCATGAAAGATGGCGAGCGCTGTGCCATGAGCCGCGAAATCGACCACCTGGTAAGGAAAAAGAGCCTGAGCAAGGACGAATTCCTTGCCTTTCTTCGCAAACGTTCCTGAAAACAGCATCCAATATTTGCTTTACAGGCCATTGGGGTTCCGATGGCCTTTGATTTTTGCATAAAGGTGAGCCAAACATGCTTGATATGACCAATAACAAATACGAACTTATCCAGAAGATCCTGGCCTTGGTTTTCTTCTCGGCCCTGTTTTATTCGTTGACCGTCCCGGTTTCCGACCCGGATTTCTGGTGGCACCTCGCTTCGGGAAAATGGATGTGGACCAACGGCGCCTTGATTCACGGCGACCCGTTTACCATTGATTCAAATTTAAAAGAGGTGTCGCTCAGCCGGGATTTCATCCTCAAGCAGTACTGGCTGGCCCAGCTGGTGTTTTACGGGGCCTACCTGCTTGCCGGTTTCAAGGGGATCATCCTCCTCTCTTCCCTAGTTTTCACCCTGATGTTTTACACCTGCTACCGCTTGATGATCAATGAAGGGGTCAACAGGACCCTGGCCCTGATACTGGTTTATATCTCTGTCATGGTGGTGGTCGGGGAATTCAACTATATCGGTACCAAGCCACAGATGTGGTCGAGCCTCTTTTCCGTTGTCATTATCATGCTGCTTGAGGCGCTCAAGAAAGGGAAACGCTGGTCATGCTATGCAACCCCTTTGCTGATGCTGGTCTGGGCCAACCTGCACGGTGGTTTTGTCCTCGGGGACGTCATGATCATCCTCTATTGCATTGGCAGCCTGGTGTCCCGAACCGGTTCCCGGCAGTTCTATCTCGTTTCGATTGCTGCGGTTCTGGTGAGCGGGGTGAACCCCAACGGCTTCAAGGCGGTAGTCAGCGTCCCCTTTGTGGCGACCCTGGTTTCCTACCTGAATATCGAGAGCCTGCAGAGCATCAAGAGCGTTGCCGAATCGATTAACGAACTGCAGTCGATTTTCCAGCATGCCAGCATCCCCGGCATTGTCCGGGGGCTCCCGTATTTCACCACGATTTTTGTGCTGTCACTGCTGTCATTTGCTCTGAACTTCAGCAATCTGCGCCGCTTCAAGGCGGAACACTATCTGCTGTATGTCATGGTGTTTCTGATGGGGCTGAGTTCCATTCGCTTCATCATTTTTTTCACCCTGATTGCCTCGTTCATTGCCACCTTGAACCTGAAAGGATTCTGGGAAAGGTTTGGCCGGGATAAGCTCCGCATTCCGATGCCTGCTGTCACCGCCCTGTTGCTGGTTGTCGTTGCCCTGTCGTCCGTCAAATTTGCCGCTGCCGGCATGAAAAACAGTGCCCTCGATTCCGACCAGCTGTTCCTGAGCCCGTTCGAGAAGGCCGCGGATTTCATGCTGGTCAATCACCTCAAAGGCAACCTTTTTAACGATTACAATGCCGGTGGTTATCTCATCTGGCGGGTTTCTCCGGAGATCAAGGTCTTTGTTGACGGCAGAGGGCTGTACGGTAAGCTCTTCGATTCCTACCGGGTTATTGTCGATAACCCCTTTGAGGCGAAAAACTACCTGCTGGGGCTGCACTATTTCAACATCGACATGGTCATGATCCCCGGTTGCGACAAGGTCTCCGGGACATTGATCAAGCTAGCCGCCGCCTTGCTGGAAGATGAGCAGTGGGCCTTGATCTATGAAGACCCTGAAGCGCTGATCTTTATCCGGGATATCCCGAAGAACGCCGACCTGATCAAGCGCCTGGGGATTCCCAAGTTCCGGGGATACCGGAACATCTACGCCCTTGCCACTATTTCCCGAGAAGGTCATGCGGCCAAGATGCCCAACTGGAAGCTTGCCGTTGCCGTGGCCTATGAGGGTATTGGCAATCTGGATGAGGCAGCGCGCTGGATTGACGACTACCTGAAGATGTCGCCGAATGATGATTATGCCAAAACGATCAAGGCAAGGATTGCCGGGAAGCGGCTGAAAGCGCGGTAATCGTCAAAATCTTGTCATGGCTTTTTGAGCATAACGTATTGAAATCTCGTAGTTGTCCACATATGGATAATGTGTATCATGCTGACATTTAACGATTATTTTATTGGTGATTTTGGTTTTGCACAGACGGCTGTTGAAAACTTATTGATAAAATTGTTGACGGTCAATCATTGAATCATCGTTTCAACTAGTTGTGCAAATTGCCCATAAAATGGGCCGTAAAATGAAGGCTCATTAATAGGCGGATAATTGACAACCATTTGATTTGCAGAGGATATTAGAGAAAGTGTATGCAAATTCTCCCGTCTAAAAGTAGGGGTGTCAGGGTGATATCTTTCGGGTAATTCTTGCCAGTTTCTGCGCTGCATAATTTTCGGGCAGTTTTGCTCTCGGTAAGATTTCAAAGGCCTAAAACTTTTGATTGCAAGTTGCCGAGGGACTAGCCGTCTAGCTCAAATCTTCACTGTCTTATAGAGAAAATTCTTGAATTTGAACAGTTTGCGCTTTTCTTCGTCGCTCATGGCGCTGTCACCGCTGATCGCTTTCAGGTGGCGGGCGATCTGGGGCATTTGCTTGCCGGCGATGTTGCGGCTTCGTTCGATTACCAGTCTGACGACATCGCGGGAAATCAGGCTTTTTGAGTAAGGCTCGTAGACCGCCTCCCAGAAATTCTTGCCTTTTTCGATCTCAGCCAGCAGTTCGTCCGCTACCTGCTCGTTCAGGGTTTGGCTGGCGGTGACGGTTATTTCGTGCATGCCGTCACGGATGGCGCGGCGGATGTCGTCACCGGTGACGCTGTTGCCGGTGCGGAAGAACAGCGCTCGCAGCAGGATGCTTCTCAATTCCCTGATGTTCCCCTTGTAGGTGTGCCCCATGAGCAGCTGCTTGGCCTCGGTGGAGAGGGTCGGCGGATGGAGTTCCGGGTCGCTCCGGTCGCGGTAGGTCCGGTACAGTTTGCCGAGGAAGTGAATGGACAGGTCGGGGATGTCCTCGCGTCGTTCATTGAGCGACGGCACCCTAACCGAGAGCTCTGACAGCCGATGGTACAGGTCTTCACGGAAGTTCCCCTTTTCAATCTCCTCCATCAGGTTGCGGTTGGTGGCAGCAACCAGCAGGACCCGGCTGTAGCGTTCCTGGCTTTCGCCGAGCCGGAAAAAACCGCCGTTGTCGAGGAACCGCAACAACTGCACCTGGGTTTTGGGGTCGGCGTCGCCGATTTCATCGAGAAAGACGATTCCCCCCTGGGCCTCTTCGAGGATGCCGCGCCGGTCACTGTATGCCCCGGTAAATGCCCCTTTCTTGTGACCAAACAGCTCGGAGTAGGTCAGTTCGCCGCTGTAGGCCGCGATATTGGTCTTTTTTACGACGAGTTCGCCATTGGAGTTGATCTCACGGCGGTACATCTCGTTGAGCTTGTTGTAGAGGTTGTTGAAGAAGAACTCCTTGCCGGCGCCGGTCTGGCCGGTAACCAGGATTGACGGAAGGCCGATGGTCGCTTCCTGCAGCACATTTTTGCTCCACAGGGAGATCCGGTTGAAGATCGGCTCAGACACGGTGTTGATGAAATCTACAATCTCCTGGGCCTTGCGGCTGATGCCGATGATGTTACCGAGGCGGTAGGACGATATCTGCGGGTCTTTGTAGGCAACATCGGTCTGAAGCCGCTGCACCTCACTCTGCAGCGATTCAATCCGCTGGATGTCGGCGATGTGGCGCGCCGTAAGGCGGTCGATCAACTGGAGAATTCTTTTGTGTTCTTCGGAGAAGTAGCCGGGTGACATCGAGTTGAGGCAGATTACGGCAATGACCTCGTCGTCGGTGATGATCGGCACGGCGATCTCGCTCTTGATCAGGTCGCTCATAGAGCGGTGGAAACCATCGGATTGCAGTTCGTCAGTGACATTGGCGATGATCTTCGGTTCCTTGGCCCAGGCAACATAGCCGGTAAGGCTTCTCTCTTCGGCGGCAAGCTCATGTCCTCCGATTCTGAAGGGCGGGATCTGCTTCTTCAGCCACTCCCTGCTCTTGGCACCGATAACTGCGCCGTTTCCGTCTTCCACCACCAGCCACTTTTCCCCCTCGATTTCCTTGACCATGGCGATGCTGCCGGTGTCGGCGCCGATCAGCTCGGTGGCCTTGGAGAGGACCTTGGAGAGAAACGGGTGCAGCTCTTCATTCCGCTCCTGCAGCAGTTCCGATATCTCGGCCAGGACCCGGATTTCCAGATGCTCGCCGCCGATTTCATGGATGACCCGCTCCACCATCTCGGCGTGGGTCTGCAGCAGTCCCATCTCGAACTCGGAAAAGCGGTACAGGTCCTTGGCAAAGTAGTTGACCAGGCAGATGACCTCGCGGGTCTGGAGATTGTATCTGGGGACGACATAGAGCGACCTGAGGGCCATTTCTTCGGTCAGGGCGCGTTTCTGCAGCGCCTGTCCGGCCAGGTCCGGAATGAACAGCGGATGCAGCAGGCGCTCATCGGAAATAACGGCCCGGTCATCTATGTATCTTGAAATCAGGGACTTACCCCGTTCCAGGGCTATGGCGCCTAGCTGGTCGTATTTTGACTTCAGATCGCTGTCTTCCGAGTAACTGGCAAGGACTTCGAGCATCTTGGCGCCGCCCGGCTGTTCAACCGGCACCAGCACTGATGCCAGCGTGAGGCGGTCGAGCAGCCGGACTGCGGATTTGACCATGAAGGCCGCTGCTTCGCGGCGCTTGACCTCTTCGACCTTTCGCGCCAGCAGCAGCTGTTGGTGATAAATTCGGGCATGATCGATGTTGTCGGCCACGGCAGCGATAAATTCAGAGAGCATATCCCTGGCCGCTGTGGCGACCGGGTGGCTCGGAGCGTCATGGTCGATGCAGACTACGCCGATCGATTTGTTGTTGCTGGTAATCGGCAACAGGGTGGAGGAGACGATTTCGCACTTGATTGCCAGTTCGTGGTCAAGGGGAAGATCGTTTTGTCCGCCTCGGCGAAATTCGGCTGGGTAGCGGGAAACGAATACCGATGAAACCACGGCATCTGCGGAGATGATCGGGAACGGGTTTTTCCGGATATCTTCAGCGAATGGGCCTGATGCGTGGAAGCAGGTAAGGGCGCCGCGGGTCAGGTCTTCGAGGTAGACCCTGACTCTCTGTTTGCCGGAAATAAGGCTGACCCCATCGGACAGGGCATGGAGGATCTCTTCAAGGTTCTCCTTGCCGAACCTGAGGATTTTGTCTCTGATAGCGTTAAGGCGGGTTCTACTGGAAGGCATCAGCTGCTCCTGAGTAGTTATTGTACACAGTGAGCAGTTTATGCGGGAAGGGGGGAGGTGTCAAGCAGGAAGGCTAGTTGAGGCCTTTCCTGATCTGGTACAGGTCATCCATGTCCAGTTCGTTCAGCTCAAAATATTCCCGCTCCATCTCTTCGACATAGAACCGGTCGAGGCCTGAGTTTTCCAGGAAATCCTCTCGCAAGGCAATATCTCTGTTGGTGATGATGTCGGGAAGCAGCGAGTGCAGGTAAACCGCTTCTTTCTTGATGGTGAGGATGGTTTCGATAAAGAGGTGCTCGGGGATCTCTCCGCCAAGAACTTTTTTGTGGTGCAGTTCTTGGGTGATTTCGGATTTTAACAGCTCCTGATCGGTTTTGGTCGAAAACTTGGAATAGAAGTTTCTGATCCGTTCCCGCACATGTTCCAACACGGTCAGATAGGTCCGCTCTTCTTCGTCGAGCGCAAGCAGCATCGCAAGCAGTTGGGGTGTGGTCATCTGTTTCTCTTCGATCTGCTTCAACCCTGATAACAGGGTATCGAGCTTTTTCCTGCCATATTTTCCCAGATATTTGTTGTCATTGATGCCGGTAATGAACAGCTCCTCAAACAGGCCCGGCTTCAGGCGGTCGAACTCCTGTTTGTTCCCCAGGAGGCTGCGCAGCATCTCCTCGCTTACCTTGACATTCTCCATGAAGGCGAGTTGGTTTACTATGGACGAGGTCGAGTCGTAGCGATCGAAAAAGGTTATCATGTAGGAGAAGCCGTCCAGCAGGGAGGCGTCGGCACCATCGCGGATCTTCTCGTCACAGAGCTTGCTGGCATCAAGCAGCACCTCTTCGAAGGCATGGTCCCGGTTTTCAGCCGCTTTTTTCTTGGCAAAGAGCAGCTTCAGCATGTCTTCACGATTGATGCTGTTGTCGATCTGACGTTCGGTGAGAAACAACCCCTCCATGATCTGGCGCGTTTCGGAGATATACTCGCTTTCCTCCAGGACGACGATCTTCTTGTCCTTCTTCAGCATCTCGTCTAGTGTGTAAAACAGTGCGCCTGGAATCTTGTTCCTGACTGAAAGGGTCTTCAGCCTTGTGAGACGCGCGTTTTCCAGCTTGTTGATCTCCCCTTTACGATTGCAGGAGATCAGGATGTTCTTGTATTCATCGACAATCCTTTTATTGTCGGGGTGCTTGTACATGACGTCGATCCGGATCCGTTCCTGCTGGTAACGGTCGATGCCGTGTCGGGAAGCTATTGCGGACAGTACCGCGAAGTCCTCATCAGCGATTTTTTTGCTCTTCAGGTATAAGGACTCGAATAGTTTGTGGTATTCCTGATGCTTGCGGTTAATCAGTTTAAAAAGGAACAGTTGAGCGTGCGGATCATCCAGGAGTTGCAGGATCTCGTCAATGATGACGTTGTCAAGGCCGTGCCCGACAGCTGGTGACCGTTTTATCGCCTTGCCGAGCAGTCTGAGGAGCTCCTCCTGCTGTACTTGAGAGGTGCCGCTGACCCTCGCCGAGTTGACGAAAAAGAAATAATTGCAGATGGCGTTGCCGTCGAAAAAAATCTTTTCAAAGGAAAGCGACCCTTCGGTGCGATCGCTGAAGATAAGACCGCCGCTGGTCTTGTCGTAAATTGCCCCGTACATGACGAGCCGGTTGATCACTTCGCTTTTTGCCTGGTCGGCCAGCGGCTGATCGACACCGAACATGTACTCGCAAAACGATCCGCCGTTGCCGCGGTGCTTGATCCCGTCCGGTGAGAGAACCAGTTCGTTGGCCGGGGAAAAGACCCTGATGGTGCCGTCTCCGGATTCGTCAACATTGAAAAAGAATCGACGATGAATCTCTGCGCCGGCGGCAATCAGGAAATACTCGATCTGGTTGTTGGTTACGCCGTGCAGACGTATGTCTCTGGGCATTGCAGCATTCCTCTGTGAATTCGACTCAATAATACTTCACGCAAGCCGTAATGCAAGATTGCCTGGCTGATTACAGTTCGAAAGTCAACCCGTCATAGGCGAATTCAGAGCCGGCAGGAAGTTTTGTTGAGTCGCTGTGGCTTACCTCATGGGTAAGATGGGTGAGCACAGCCCGTTTTGGGCCGATTGCCGCAATCACCTTCAAAGCTTCATCTATGTTGAAATGGTTTTCGTGCGGGGTATAGCGGAGGGCATCTATGATCAGCAGTTCCAGTCCTTCGAGGAGCTGGAGCGAGCTGTCGGGAATCTCGCTGCAGTCGGTAAGGTAGGCGGCGTTGTTGAAGCGGTAGCCGGTTGCAGACAGGTGGCCGTGTTTGAGTGGCACCGGAGTGATCCTGCAGCCGAACAGCTCGAATGGGCCATCGATGGTGTGTGCCTCCATGAGCGGGGCATAGCCTTCAACTTCAAGTCCCTTGAAGATATAGGGGAACCTGGCGACAATGGCCGATACTGTTGCATCATCACCGTAGCATGGCACAATAGTGCGGTGGATAAAATGAAAGCCGCGCAGATCATCGATGCCGTTGACGTGGTCTGAATGGGCATGGGTGAACAGTACGGCATCGATCCGCTCGATACCTTCACGCAGGGCCTGCTGGCGAAGGTCGGTGGATGTGTCCACAATGATGGTTCTGCCGCCGGTCTCGACCATGAGAGACGTCCTGCTGCGCTTGTCATGCTGATCTGAAGAGCTGCAGACCGGGCAGCGGCAGCCGACCATGGGAATCCCGGTGGATGTGCCACTCCCCAGAATTACCAGTTTCATGGACTGACTCCCGGAAAGAATACCCGGAGAATACCATGAAACTACCCAGTCAACAAGGAGATTGCCCTTTCCCGGTCTCGGCGATGCCCCTGTTACCGGCTTTGGAGGATAATTAAAATGCGGGTTGCCCTGATAACCCCATACTGGCGAGATGCGGTGCGCGGCAATGCCGTAACTGTAGTGCGCCTGGCAAAGCAGTTGCGGCAACTGGGGTGCGACCTGCACATCTTCTCGCTCGACGATATGCCCGGAGATCAGGTTGTTGCCTCTGTGCTCAACGGCAATTTTGACCTGTGTCACGCCTTTCACGGCTATCTGGGGGGGAGCGTTGCCCGGATAATCAGGGCGCAGGGCAGGGTGCCATTCATTGTTACTCTTACCGGCTCAGATATCTATGAAACCCTGGCCGATGACCGACGTGATGAAACCCTGGCAAGTCTGGAATCGGCAGCGGTGGTGGTGGCGTTTCACGAACTCGTTGCGCTTCGTCTTGGCTCAGAGGCGCGCTCACTTACGGCGCGAATCACGGTCATACCCCAAGGGGTCGAGCTTCCTGCCTTGGACAAAGGGCTCGCAACAGTGCGGCAGGGGGATGACTTTATTTTTCTTCTTCCGGCAGGGATCCGGCCGGTCAAGGATCTGATCTCGCCGTTACCGCCAGTGGCGGAACTTCACAGCCGTCACCCCACAGTTCGGTTGCAACTGGTGGGGCCGGTTCTGGATCAGTCGTATGCCGAGCGCTTGTTTGCCATGATGACGGATTTTCCGTTTGTCGAATACCTGGGGGTGGTTGAGCATCGCAACATGGGAGCGTTGTATCGCACTGCCGATGTGGTGGTGAACAGTTCCAGTTTTGAGGGGGGAATGGCCAATTCTCTTCTGGAGGGGATGGCGTGGGGAAAACCGCTGCTGGCCTCGGATGTCGAAGGGAACCGGTCGCTGGTGATCGACGGCGTTAACGGCCTGTTATACCGTGATGCTGAGGAATTTGCTGCCAAGGCGGAACTGTTGCTGGCAGACCCTGGACTCTGTTGTCACCTGGGGATGGAAGGGCGCAGGATGGCTGAAACGAGCCATTCGCCGGAACAAGAGGCTGCAGGGTATCTGCGGTTGTACGAAAAGGTCGCCGGAAGGGCTAATTCTTGCTCACCGCACCTTTGACAGGAACTCCCGGACCTGGGGGGTGAAGGTCTCATGTTCCAGGAGAAAGGCGTCATGGCCGTAGGGGGAATTGATGAGGTGGTACTCCACCGGTTTGTTCAGCGATTTCAGGGCAGTGACCATCTCTTCGGTCTGGGCCGGCGGATAGAGCCAGTCAGAGGTGAAGGCAAAAAACTGGATCGGCGCCTGCACCGGTTCAAAGGCCTCTTCCAGTGACTCGCACCCCCAGGCAACGTCGTAGAGGTCCAGCGCCTTGGCGAGATACAGAAACGAGTTGGTGTCGAATCGGTCCACAAAGCCGTAGCCGTTGTAGTTGAGGTAGCGTTCCACCTCGAACTGGCCGAAAAAGTCGAACAGGCCGTCTTTGGCCGAGAAGCGCCTGCCGAACTTGGCGGTCATCGACTCATCGGAGAGGAAAGTGATGTGGCCGATGCCGCGGGCCAGCGCCAGGCCGTCCTTGGGGTTTTTCTTGTACTCCCCCTTTTTCCAGGTAGGGTCGTTGAATATGGCCCACCGGGCCACGGCATTAAGGGAGATCGCCTGTGCCGAAGGGCGGGGGGAGGTGGCCAGCACCACGGCCGATGCTATCCGGTCCGGGTATTGGGTTGCCCATTCCAGGGCCTGCATGCCGCCCATGCTGCCGCCGAGCACGGTCACCAGGCGTTTGATCCCCAGGTGGTCGATCAACAACTGCTGGGCCCGGACCATGTCGCGCACCGTGATGACCGGGAATGACAGGTTGTACCGCTTGCCGGTCTTTGGGTTGATTGAGGTGGGGCCAGTGGAGCCGTAGCAGGAGCCGATGACATTGGAGCAGATGACGCAGTAGCGGTCGGTGTCCAGCAGGCAGCCGGGACCGACGATGGCGTCCCACCAGCCGGGTTTCGGCTCTTCATCCGAATAGCGTCCCGCCAGATGGGCGTTGCCGGTCCAGGCGTGAGCAACGAGAATGGCATTGGAGCGGTCGGCATTCAGTTCGCCGTACGTCTCATAGGCAAGCGTAATCGGCCCGAGGATTCGACCGCTTTCCAGGCGGATATCGGTGTCGAAGGTTATTGATTGTTCTGTAACGATTCCGTACGGCATAAAAAAGCCCCTGCAAGATGAGCAGGGGCTTTGAGTGTATCGTTTGTCAGCACCCGGCTCATCTCTAGGAATTAGCACCTGGCGCCCGTTTCCGGACCGGTTGCTGTGGTTTCGCAGGGCCTGTCCCTCCACCACTCTTGATAAGCTGGCAGCCAAAGTCTTATTCGTACTTTTGAATCCGACTCCGGCAAGTTATTAAATTGTCAGGGTAGAATAGGTGATGACGCTCCTTTTGTCAATGCAAAATCAGGCGGACCAGAGGCCGGAATGGGCTACTTTTTCTTGCGCTTTGCGTTGATCGCTTCCAGCACCGCTACTCCCATCTTGGTCGGACTGGTGGCAACAGTTACCCCGCACTCCTGCAAGGTGCGGATCTTGTCTTCCGCCTTGCCCTTGCCGCCGGTGATAATGGCTCCGGCGTGACCCATCCTTTTGCCCGGAGGAGCGGTGACCCCGGCGATGAAGGCCGCCACCGGCTTCTTCATATTTTCTTTGATCCAATTGGCTGCATCCTCTTCGGCGCCGCCGCCGATCTCGCCGATCATCATGACCGCTTCGGTATCCGGGTCTTCATTGAACAGTTTTAGGACATCGATGAAATTCATGCCGATGATCGGGTCGCCGCCGATACCGACACAGGTGGATTGCCCCAGGCCGGCGTCGGTGACCTGCTTCACTGCCTCGTAGGTGAGGGTGCCGCTGCGCGAGACAATACCGATCTTGCCCGGCTTGTGGATGTAGCCCGGCATGATGCCCAGTTTGCACTGGCCGGGGGTGATGATACCCGGGCAGTTCGGGCCGATGAGCCTGGTCTTGCTTTCGCGCTGGATACGGCGCGCCAGTACCATGTCACGCACCGGTATTCCTTCCGTAATGCATACTGCCAGCTCCAGCCCGGCTTCGCATGCCTCCAGGATCGCATCTGCCGCTCCCGGCGGCGGCACGAAGATCATGGAAACCGTGGCGCCGGTATAATGGACCGCTTCGGCAACGGTATTGAAGACCGGAATTCCTTCGATATGGATGCCGCCTCTCCCCGGAGTGACCCCGGCTACTATGTGCGTGCCGTAGTCGCGGCACTGCTGGGTGTGAAAGAGGCCGCTTCTGCCGGTTATCCCCTGAACAAGAACTTTTGAGTCTTTATTGATCAGAATTGCCATGTCTGATTCCTTTTATGGTGGTGTGGTTAAATTAGCCAAGCATTGACACGATCCGCTGTGCCCCGTCGCCGAGCGTGTCGGCAGTCTGGACATTGAGACCAGATTCGGCCAGGAGCTGTTTTCCCTCTTCAACCTTGCTGCCGTCCATCCGGACGACAATCGGCAGGGTGCATTTCACTTCCGAGGCGGCCTCGATAATCCCCTGGGCAATGACGTCGCAGCGCATGATGCCGCCGAAGATGTTGACGAACACCCCTTTGACGTCACTGTCTTCAAGGATGATCTTGAACGCTTCGGCAACTTTCTCGCGGGTTGACCCGCCCCCAACGTCCAGGAAGTTTGCCGGTTCGCCGCCGAACTCCTTGAGCACGTCGAGGGTGGCCATGGCAAGCCCGGCGCCATTAACCATGCAGCCGATGTTGCCGGAGAGCTTGATGTACGAAAGGTCGTACTTGCCGGCGTTTATTTCCAAGGGGTCCAGCTGTGAATAGTCCATCATATCCGGGTATTCGCGGTGACGGAACATGGCGTTGTCGTCAAAGTTGATCTTGGCGTCCATGGCGAGCAGCCAGCCGGCCTTGGTCACCGTCAACGGGTTTATCTCCACCAGGGAGCAGTCTTTTTCCAGGCAGCAGCGATAGAGGTTCTGGATCAGCTCCACGCAATCTTCACACACGGTTCCGGTGAGACCCAGTGCCAGGGCGATCTTGCGAGCCTGATAGGGGCGCAGTCCGGTGAACGGGTCGATCGGCAGCACATGAATCTTTTCTGGACTCTTTTTGGCAACTTCCTCGATTTCAACCCCGCCTTCGGCTGAGGCGATGAGGCTGTAGCGCGAGGTATTGCGGTCCAGGGTAATGGAAAGGTAGAACTCACGGGCGATCTCAACCGCCTCCTCCACCAGGATCCTGCGGACCTTCAACCCTTCCGGCCCGGTCTGCGGAGTAATGAGCCGTTTGCCGAACAGCTCTTTACCGAACTCCTGCGCCTGCTCGGGATGATGTACCAGCTTGACTCCGCCGGCCTTGCCACGTCCCCCGGCGTAGATCTGGGCCTTGATGACGCAACGGCCGCCGAACTCCTTGGCCGCACGTTCGACCTGGTCGGACGTCAACGCCACCCGGCCCCTGGGAACCGGGATGCCAAATCCGTTCAGGATCTCCTTGGCTTGGTATTCGTGAATATTCACTGAGTCCCCCTTCTTTTTAGTTTAAGTAAATTATTTTACTTATACTGTAATTTATGCGAAATACCAGAAAAAATAGCCTGAACTTGAAGCTGGCAGGCGAAAAAAGTCTATCGGACTTGACACTTCTGTCAATCGACCCAACTAATAATCTCTCTTGACAGTCGCAGGCGGACTAATTATAGTAACTGAAATTAAAGGGGAGTAGTTATCGGTCGGAGAAATGACCGACCCGGTTTCCGTCAAGACGGTCGCAAGACCCGGAACCGGGGCATACACATGCCAACAAGACCTTTATCCAGGCAATCAGCCGAGGGTAAAGGTCTTTTTTATTGCCCCCGGCAACAACCAAAATGTTGGAGGTAAAAACGATGAACCGGCTCAAGACAACCTTTCTCCTGTCACTTCTCACTGTGCTGATGGTGCTCATGGGGAGCGCTATCGGCGGCAAGACCGGAATGGTCTTTGCTTTTTTCATGGCCGCTGCCATGAACTTCTTTTCCTACTGGTTTTCCGACAAGATCGTCCTGAAAATGTACGGCGCCCAGGAAATCGGCGAGCACGAGAACCCGGCATTCTTCGGCATGGTGCGGAAATTGGCCATCCAGGCGGGACTGCCGATGCCGAAGGTGTACATCATCCCTTCCGAAAGCCCAAATGCCTTTGCCACCGGCCGCAACCCTGAGCATGCCGCTGTTGCCGCAACTGACGGGATTCTGCGCATCCTTTCTCCTGAAGAGTTGGAAGGGGTAATGGCCCATGAGCTTGCACACGTGGGGAACCGCGATATCCTCATCAGCACCATTGCCGCCACATTTGCCGGAGCCATTTCCATGCTCGGCAACATGCTCCAGTGGGGGGCGATGTTCGGCGCCGGCCGCAGCGACGACGATGACGGTGGGGGGAGCCTGGTCGGGTCCCTGGCCATGGCGATTATCGCTCCCATCGCGGCAATGCTGATCCAGATGGCGGTCTCCCGCTCGCGTGAGTACCTGGCCGACGAGGCCGGCGCCAAGATCTGCGGCCGACCGCTGGCCCTGGCCAATGCCCTGCGCAAGCTGCACAACGCCAGCCAGATGATCCCGATGCAGGAGGCGAGCCCTGCTTCGGCCCATATGTTTATCGTCAATCCGCTTGCCGGCGGCTCGCTGTTGAAGCTGTTCTCAACTCACCCTCCGATGGAGGAGCGGATCGCCCGGCTGGAAAATATGGCTTACCGCGGGGGCAACTAACGAATGGCATGGTTAACTGACCCACAGGCATGGCTGGCACTGGTCACCCTGACTGCCCTGGAGATTGTCCTCGGCATCGATAACATCATTTTTATCTCGATCCAGGCCGGTAAACTTCCGGTTGCGCAACAGGAGAAGGCCAGGCTGGTCGGCCTCGGCCTGGCAATGTTTATCCGCATTGCGCTGCTGTTCTCGCTCACCTGGCTGATGGGACTCACGTCACCGCTGTTCACGGTGCTTGGCAATGAGATCTCCGGCCGCGACCTGATCCTGTTGTCCGGCGGGCTGTTCCTGATCTGGAAAAGCACCATGGAGATCCATGAAAAGCTCGAAGGCGAGCAAGAGATTGCCTCGGCTCGGGTAGGGGCAACCTTTGGTGCGGTAATCGTGCAGATCCTGCTGCTGGATATCGTGTTTTCCCTCGACTCCATTATCACCGCGCTGGGAATGGCCAATCAACTGCTTGTCATGGTTAGCGCGGTGGTCATAGCGGTTGGCTTCATGATGCTTTTTTCGGGGAAGATCAGCGCCTTTGTCGAGAAGCATCCCACCATCAAGATGCTGGCATTGAGCTTTTTGCTGCTGATCGGCGTGGCGCTGATCGGCGATGGGCTCGACATGCATATCCCCAAGGGTTACATCTATTTTGCCATGGCTTTCTCGGTAGTGGTGGAGATGCTTAACCTGCGGATGCGCCGCGGCACGCCAGTCAAGCTCCATCAACCGCATCTGGAACATTCCACCGAAAGGTGACAACCCCGGCTCTGCCGGAGAAGCTACATTCAGGAGTAAGGAAATGAAGAGATACTTTGTTAAAGCATTCGCAGTGCTAGCCGCCGTTATGTTTCTGAGCATCACTGTGCTGGAGTTCAACGCCGAAGCCAGAGCCGGTGGCAGCCGCTCCATGGGTAGTCGTGGCTCGCGCAGTTATGCAAGGCCTGCCAGCTCTTACTCGCAACCGAACCAGCCGCGGCAGCAGTACGCGCCTGCGTCAAGCCCCTTTCAGCAGCAGGCAGGGGGCGGTTTCATGCGGAGTATGGCCGGCGGGATGATGGGAGGACTTCTGGGCGGGATGTTGTTCAGTAGCCTCGGCTTTGCCGGAACCGGCGCCATGGGCGGCGGGGGCATCGGCCTGTTTGAAATTGTTCTCCTGGCTGGGATCGGCTACCTTATTTACCGCTACATCAAGAAAAAGAGGTTGGAGAGCGTTTCAATCCCCTATGACCGGCGATGAATGGGCGAAAGTTGGAGTAGTGTGAAGCTGGTGACGCAGGGGCAGTAAATATTGAGTGGGGAGCCGGAATGGAAAGCGCGATTTTTTTCAGTACCTTTGGTTTGATTTTTCTGGCAGAGCTGGGTGACAAAACCCAGCTGGCTGCCATGGCGCTGGCGCTACGTTATCCGTGGCAACGGATTTTCGTGGGGATAGCGGCAGCCTTTGTCGTGCTGAACCTGGCTGCGGTTGTGGTCGGCAAGGTGCTGTTCCTGCTGTTGCCGATCTTCTGGGTAACGCTGGTTTCCGGGTTGCTCTTTCTCTATTTCGGTTACAGCACCTTGCGCCATGCCTGCGACAGCGAAGATGACGATGCCGGCACACCGCCAACTGCCGCCACCGCCGCTCGCACCGCCTTCATCATGATCTTTATGGCCGAACTTGGCGACAAGACCCAGCTGGTGACGGCCAGCCAGGCTGCCCAGCATTCGGGAAGTCTGGCTGGCATGAGTCTGGTCTTTGCCGGATCTACTCTGGCATTATGGCTGGTGTCACTCTTGGGGATATTTGCCGGCAAGCAGCTGGTCCGCTTTGTCCCGCTCTGCTGGATTCATCGTACCGCAGGGGCCATGTTCCTGCTGTTTGGGGTGATGGCGCTGTGGAAGCTGAAGGGGATGTAATCACGCTGCTCAGCAGATGAGACTATCGTATTTCAAAGGCTTGGTGGCGTTGTTTCGTCACGGCCCGGGGAGTGGCAGCATAATAATTTGTCCGACCTTGTCTCCCTGGTATCTCTGGCTGGATACTCCCGGCATGATGAAGCAACCATAGACATTGCCTTCGAAGGTGTTGCTCATGGAGCCACTGCCGATCATGCTTGAACTGAGGTCCTTCATGAAATTGTTGTCCCTGCAGCCGTCTCCGAAAGTGACATCTCTGACATTGCCGTGAAATTTGTTGCCATAGCAGTTTTGCCCGAATGTCACATTATCCATACCCGCATAAACTACGCCGTCTGAACAGTCTTTGATGGTAATATCGGTTACTTCGGCCGGGCTCAGGAAAATCCATGGGTCGGTACCGCCTCCCATGGTTATCTTCATTGCTTTGCCCCTGAATACCACTTTGGTGGTCATTTTGCTGGTTCCATCTCCGGCCCAGTTCTGGTCGCCGATGTGAATATGGTTGTATCCTCCTCGAGCGAGCCAGTCAGGGTGGAACATGGGAAAGTCCTGGTAGGCAAATCCTCCTCTGGGCGAGTCAAAGACTCCGGAACCTTCTGTTGTTTCCCACCACCGGGAGACCCAATTCCTCCAATCCTGGTGAGCCCAGATGTCCAGGTCGGGATTTTCCCGGTAAAAAATATGCCCTGTTTCCGAACCGTAGAGGTCTGGAATGTTTTCTATTGAATAGTAGATGATGTCGTGAGGATAGCTCTCGCTCAAAGCTTCGTAGTATAGATGGTTTATGGTGCTTGCCGTGACAATGAGCGGTTCGGTGGGGCCATAGTGGTACTCAGTGGTATCGGCAATCAAGTGTACTGTGCGAAAATCAATGATGCGGTATCTCTGCTCTGGTACGAGTCTGTTGGAGTTCGCAGCTGCCACCAGTGAAGCATAGGTGACGTCAATGACCTTGCTCATTATTTCGTTGTCTTTGGCGATCCGTGCGGCCCGCTCTGCGGGTAATCCACCTTTCATGGAGCTTGCCGCAGCATCTTTTGGCACCCCCAGGATTGCTTCAGTCCAGTACCCAACCGAGAGTATCATTAATAAAAACATTAGTGCTGTTAGAAGGTTGCGCATCAAGAACATAAAAGCACCTCCTGCACAATTAGCGAAATATTAATACTGGCTAATTTTACCTCGTGGGTTCTTCTTGTCAATCAAAGGTTGATGAAACCCCGGGAAGTGACAGCATAATAATTTGTCCGACCTTGTCTCCCTGGTATATCTGGTTGGATAACCCCGGCATGATGAAGCACCCATTGACATTGCCTTCGAAGGTGTTGCCCATGGAGCCGCTGCCAATCATGCTTGAACTAAGATCCTTCATAAAGTTATTGTCCCTGCAACCGTCTCCGAAGGTGACATCTCTGACATTGCCGTGAAATTTGTTGCCATAACAGTTTTGCCCGAATGTCACATTATCCATTCCCGCATAAACCACGCCGTCTGAACAGTCTTTGATGGTAATATTGGTTACTTCGGCCGGACTCAGGAAAATCCACGGGTCGGTACCGCCTCCCATGGTTACCTTCATTGCTTTCCCCCTGAATACCACTTTGGTGGTCATTTTGCTGGTTCCATCCCCTGCCCAGTTCTGGTCACCAATGTGAATATGGTTGTATCCTCCCCGAACGAGCCAGTCAGGGTTGAACATGGGAAAGTCCTGGTAAGCGAATCCTCCAATGGGCGAGTCAAAGACTCCGGAACCTTCTGTTGTTTCCCACCACCGGGAGACCCAATTCCTCCAATCCTGGTGAGCCCAGATGTCCAGGTCGGGATCTTCCCGGTAAAAGATATGTCCTGTTTCCGAGCCGTAGAGGTCTGGAATGTTATCAATTGAATAATGGATGATGTCGTGAGGATAGCTCTCGCTCAATGCTTCGTAGTATAGATGATTTATGGTGCTTGCCGTGACGATGAGCGGTTCGATGGGGCCACGGTGGTACTCCGTAGTATCGGCAATCAAGTGTACCGTGCGAAAATTAATGATGCGGTATCTCTGCCCCGGTACGAGTCTGTTGGAGTTCGCAGCTGCCACCAGTGAAGCATAGGTGATATCAATGACCTTGCTCTTTATTTCGTGGTCTTTTGTTGTACGTGCGGCTCGCTCTGCTGGTGATCCGTCTTTCGGTGAACTTGCCGTAGTATCTTTCACCCCCAGGATTGCTTCTGCACAGTGCCCTGCCGGGAGTATCATTAATAAAAACATTAGTGCCATTAGCGAGTTGCGCGCCGGAAGCATGAAACGTCTCCTATGTGATTAGAGTTAGGTTACGATTTAGTAATTTAACCCCACGGGCTTTTCTTGTCAACCAACGGAGAGTAAAATGTCATCGCTGTTTTTAGTTACGACCTTAAAGGTAACACTGATCTTGCCCGGCATCGACAGGCACTCTGTTAAGCGAGGACGCTCTCTGGCAGAGGTGAAGCGGACCATAATCGCAACCGTTATCACAGCTGCCAATGGCTGTATTCGTCGGGAAGCATGAGGCTCGACAAGCTGCTTAACAGCTTGTCCGCTCTTGTCTGGTAGGTTCTTCAATGATAAATCGTTTCGCTAGCACAGATGCTCGTGCATATGCTAAAAATGCAAATCAGCTTTTCATAATTTTATTTCTGCGGCCCTCGATTACAGTGCCAATAAGCTGTTGGATATAACTTCTGGTTAATATGGTAGTTTTTTGAGGAGTTCACCTTGAGGATTCTGCTAGCAAACCCCTCATGCAAACAAAGTATTGATAATAAGTACGAAAAATATTTTATTCGTGCGGGCTCCCGCTGGCCCCACTCAGGAGTTAAAAGAAAAGGAACAATACCCCATTATCTGCCGTTTCCTTTTTACCTCGCATGTAGTGCCGCGAAGTTGCAAGAGAGCGGTTTTGATGTGCATACTCTTGATGCAATTGCTTTGGATTTGTCTGAAAGATCTTTTCTCGAGATGGCGGCCAAGATCAAGCCTGATCTGCTGTTTTTTGAAGTTACCACTCCCACCATAAACTATGACCTGAAACTGCTCGTAAAAATACGTGAAGTCATTCCTGATGCAATAATTTCTATTGGCGGTGCCCATGCAACTACCTTTGCCGAGCAGATATTAGCTGATAACCCTGTGATTGATGTCATTTTTCAGGGTGAATATGAACTGGCCCTGAACGATCTGGCCCTATCGTACAGTGATTCACAGAATAGGCCGAGACGTTGCGTAATTCCACGGCGTGCGATCGGTGATAACAATGTGACGTCACTGTCCGGCGTGCCATTCCCCGCATATGATATGTTTCCAATTCGGGATAAGTCTGATCCGACAGTCTACTGGGATGGTTTCTGTCAGTTATACCCTGCAATCCAGATGCAGACTTCACGGGGATGCCCAAACCAATGCTATTTTTGCCTCTGGAATTCTGTGATCTACGACCATGGTGCCTATCGGGTTTATGATCCTGAACTCGTTGTGGCGAAGATGGCAGATCTCGTCACGGTCTATAAAGCTAAAGAGATTTATTTCGACGATGACAGCTTTACCGTCAAGAAGAGCCATGTGGTGGCAATCTGCAATGCCCTGACAAGACAGAATATTAATGTTAAATGGAGTTGTATGGCTGACGTTGCTCACCTGGATGAACAGTTACTGCAGACAATGTCTCTTGCAGGGTGTATCGGGATAAAATTCGGGGTTGAGAGTGGCAGCAACAAGGTACTGAAACACGTCGGGAAGCCGGTTGACCTAACAATGGTCCAGAATATTGTTAGGTGTTGCAGAAAATTCAACATCAAGAGCCATGCAACTTTTACAATCGGCCTTCTTGAAGAATCAGAACATGACGTGCAACAGACGCTGGCGTATGCAGCAGCGCTGGGTGCAGACTCGATACAAATAAGTATTGCTACACCGTTTCCCGGAACTCGATTTTACGATACGTTACAGAAGCAGGGTTTGGTGAGCGAAAGAGGTTGGGAAGAATTTGACGGTAAATGTTCGGCAATAAATCTCTCCCCATTGCTTGACCGAGGCCGAGTTGAAGAACTCCGGAAAAGAGCAATGCTTAGATGGCTGCTGAAAACTGTGTTTATCCCCACAAATTTGTTACGCCACCGGAGGATCATTATCCGGACAATCCAGGGTCTCGGAATCCGTAAATTCATGCACAAACTTTCGGCCACTCTCATCGATGGGTACAAAAATAAATAAAATACCATGAACATAATTGTCACAACACACGACTCCATTCACCCGATCAAGGGAGGTGGCGCACTCAGGACGTTGAAAACTGCCGAAGAGTTTAGGCGGCGGGGGCACAATGTCATTATTATTGCCCCTACCGACGGCGCGGCGGAGGTCAACGGTATTAAAATTGAGTGGCTAAGAGGCCCTAGCAAGCAACGTTCTCAGATATTAAGTTCTATAAAATTCAACGTGAGACTATTAATAAAGTACCTGAAGTTCATTAGGTGGGCTGATCTGATCTTTGTACATAACACCATTGCAGCTGCTGTGATGTTGTTTCTGAAACCGGTTTTTCGCTGCAGGTTTGCCCTTGATATCACAGATATTCATGCGGAGTATCTGTCAATAGGTAGACGCACGATTATGGAGACATTGGCAACTCCGCTGCTGCTGTTCATCGAATACCGTATTATACGGATTGCCGAGAGTATAACCGCTGCATCGCTGGCAATGAAGCGAGTGCTAGTCGAACACGGTGTCAGGCCTGATCGCATAGAGGTAGTATATGATGGTGCCGAGATTGACAGGCTGTCAGCTGAGAAATCTGATGATTTTTATTTTAATCTTATCCATCTAGGGCTTATAGACAAACAGCATGGGGTTGACGTACTTATCAAGGCTTTGCCTGAAGTACTCAAAGAGTTCCCACTGGTAAAGTGCTTTATCGTAGGTGACGGTAGAGAACTGACAAAGATCAAGTCCCTGGCACTGGAATTGGGAGTGTTCGACAACTGCGTATTTACTGGGCAGCTACCGTGTCAGGAGGCAAGGGCATATCTGCAAAAAGCTAATATCGGGATAATACCCAGACGGGACAACCTTCCGAATCGAATCGTTACAACTCTCAAGTTGCTGGAGTACTGGGCATCTGGAACCGGTGTCATTTCATCCAGGTTGGAAGCCATTACAGAAGTTGGCATGGAGGGTCTAAATATAACTTATTTTGAGCCAGGGAGTCCATCCGCTCTGGCTTTACAGATAAAGCGACTGCTTTCTGCACCTGAAAAACTTGACCTCTTAAGAGCAAATGGCATCAAAGCAGCCCACCACTATTGTTGGGATTTGCTGGCACCACAAATAGCAGACAAGGCTGTCGAATTATAAAATGAAGCTACTTGATGCGATAACAAATTTTTTTGAATCTCACCGGTACCGCAGGGTTCTTTTTTCCTGCCTTGTCGTTGCAGCTGTTTTTGCCTATCTACTGATGGCTAGCTGGCATAAGTGGGGGGATCTTATAGTTGATTCCTCAAGAGAGATGTGGGTACCGCTGCAGATTATGAGAGGTAAAGTATTATATAAGGATATTTATTATTTTCACGGTCCTTTGCCGGCATATATTATATCACTGTGTTACAAGATATTTGGTGCCAGTATAAATACATTAATAGGTTGTGGCATTGCAACAACAATAGTCATGTGCGTATTTATGTATATGTTGGCTAACACATTTATGAATTGGTTTGTGTCAGTAATATTAGTTGTAAATTATTGTCTGGTTTTTGCATTTGGTGTCGGTACCTATGATGTTATATTCAATTACATCTTCCCATACAGTTTTGCCTCGACTTTTTGTTTGTTATTCATAGCAGGATCTCTGTTATGTTTCTTGCAATATATCGAATTTGAAAAGACTGCCCATTTAATTGGTTGGAATCTGCTGCTGACCCTTGCTTTTCTCTCGCGGCCAGAAACTGCGCTGCCAGTCTGGTGCGCCTTCGTGTTTTCCGGACTACTTATTAAAAGCAAAAGACGTTATTTTAGGCTTTTGATGCTTATAACTCCTGTTTTTTTGAGTGCTATGATTTATTGCATAGGGCTTTATTGGTTGAACGCCTTTGATGGTTTCAAAGAAACGCTGTTGGGGAGTTTACTCTTCGCCTCAAAAGGAAAAGATGCTTTTGTCATTTCGACGGCAGGCTTTAAGGAAGTGACCGGGAATATACTGCTTGTTATCCAATCGTTTCTATATCACCTAATAGTTGTTGTAGTTCTCTGTGCCGGGTCAATTCTTGTTCACAAGGCTTCAGCCAATAACAAGATGAAACTACTCAAAACTATCTCCGGTTGTACTCTCATAGTAGTGGCTATTGTTTTTGCTTGTAACTATCTCGAAAATACTGATGACTTGCTCCAGTACCGATGTATTCCATTGATCTTATTATTTTCCATAATCCTATCTCTATTGAAAATGTTTCATGGAGTAGATTACAAATACAACCATAAGTTCTTTACCTTGTCATTCATTGCGCTACTTCTAACCGCAAAAATTATATTGAATGCTACGCCGATACTATCAGGGTTTTATCTCCTTACCATTGGACTTGTTGTTTATTATGTGTACTTCATAAAGCTGACAACAGGTATTTGCAAAAAAATATCACCGTTCAGTGTTGGTATCTGTCAGTCCCTTCCTATACTGATAGTCTTTGTAGCGCTTGCCATTAAGTCATGGGGAATGTCAGCGGATATATATTCAGGGAAAAATCTCAGGGTTGACTCAGGTAAGGGGATTCTTT
Organism: Geoanaerobacter pelophilus; assembly: GCF_018476885.1. Lineage (NCBI taxonomy): Bacteria > Pseudomonadati > Thermodesulfobacteriota > Desulfuromonadia > Geobacterales > Geobacteraceae > Geoanaerobacter > Geoanaerobacter pelophilus. The sequence continues at coordinate 1,155,953 of NZ_JAHCVJ010000001.1, read as the reverse complement.
ATTGCTGGGGTGATTTAAAAACAAAATCATACTGGGATGCGGTTCACTACCTGCAAAATCATACCAGTAAGAATGATAGTCTCGTGGTTATCCCAGAGGGGGCGAGTATTAACTTTTATGCTGAGAGAAGTAATCCTTTGAAATATTTTTTGTTTCTTCCTGGAGATATCATAAAAATCGGCGAGCAAACAATTATAAACCAACTCCATGATAGTAAAATTGACTACATTGCCATAGTCCACAGACCCTCACATGAATATGAGTTTGATGCGTTTGGTGTCGACTACGGATTGCAGCTTTCATCTTGGATAGCAGGTAACTATGAAAAGGTAAATCAATTCGGGGCTAAACCATTTTCATCTGACAACTTTGGAATAGAAATTTTAAAGAGAAAATAGGTCTACGTATAGTTGGGCTATATAGGGGAGGCATCACAACCCCGAAAGTTCAAGCCAATGAGGGTTTTTTTCTGCATGATTCGCAATTTCTTCAAGAATTTGCTCCATGTTAGTTTCCGGTCTCCACCCCCAAACATCCCCGGCAAGGGTTGAATCCATAACAAGCCAGGGGACATCGAACCGGCGTATGGTTGGATTACTGCCAACCATATGGTCACCAAATCTTCTCTTGCACCAAGAACTAAGTTCCGCAAGTGACATAGCATTGTCCATGCCGCCTCCAAGGTTCACAATTTTTACGGGGGTTGATGTGCCGGGAGCTGTCTGCATTTGGAGCAACGGTATCAGGTCGCGAGGGTGCATGGCGTCGCGAACCTGACAGCCATTACCACCGAAACCGATGTAGACAAGTGGCCTGCGTCGAAGCCAGGAATTGATCCAGAAGGTGAAAATTCCCTGGTCAGGCCTACCAAACTGCCCTGCCCCTGCAAACACTCCGCACCTGTTTATCCAAACCGGAAAATCGAATGCCTCCCCGTACTCAAGAGCCAAAGCCTCAGAAGCCAGTTTTGAGCTGCCATAAAGAGATATTGGAGGGGCTGTGCTGAACAGCTCACTAACACCAGCATCGCTCAAGCCCGCAGGAAGAGCCTGGTGTGAGGCAAGCCGGAACGCTTTACCGACAGGCTCGACGATAATATCGCTAAGACGAGAGATCGAATACACCCTGCTGGTGCTTATGAGAATAAATCCGGCGTTACACCGCTTGCAGTATTCGAGTATATTTACTGTTCCAAGGAGGTTGTGCTCGACAAGTTGGCGGCTGCTGGTCTGGCCGTCAACGCCTGCCAGGACGCTCGGGTTTGCTGCCGCGTCAATCACCCAATCAACTTTTGGAAGCAATTCGAAATCTGATGCGGAGCGGATATCCCCATGTAAAAGTTTTATGCCGAGTTTCTGCAGTTCGATCCGGTTGTGTTCGCTCCCTGGACGGATAAAGTTGTCGATTCCGTATAGTTCAAGACCAGGCTCAGCCACAAGCCATGACTTTGCCAAAGTGCTACCAACAAAGCCGCAGATGCCGGTGATAAGGACTTTTTTCACAATAACCGCTCCTGCCAAGATTCGACAATCTCCTTGACCGTCTGCCTAAGTGATTTGGTTATGCACCATTTCGGGTAATGCTTTTTCATCTTGGTAAGATCGTTGTAGTAACAGATGTGGTCACCGATACGGTTCTGATCGACATATTTGTAGAGCTGCTTTCTGCCGCTGAACTCCTCGGTGATGCTGAAAGCCTCTAGAATGGAGCAGGAGTTACCCTTGCCGCCGCCGAGGTTGTATACCTCGCCACAGCGGGGAGTCTCGTAGAAGGCATGTATAAAGTGTGCGACGTCCTCGGCATGGATGTTATCGCGCACCTGCTTCCCCTTGTACCCAAAGACGCTGTACTCTTTCCTTTCGAGGTTGCATTTGACAAGATAGCTCAGGAAACCGTGCAGTTCAACTCCGGAGTGATTCGGGCCGGTGAGGCAGCCGCAGCGAAGGCAGCAAGTGGGCATGTCGAAGTAGCGGCCGTACTCTTGCACCATGATGTCAGCAGCAACCTTTGACGCGCCAAACAGGGAATGTGTGGACTGGTCGATGGAAAAACTTTCGGCAATGCCATTGGCGTAGGTGGGATCGGCAAAATCCCAGCGTGTTTCTAGTTCAGCAAGCGGAATACTGTTAGGTAAATCGCCATATACTTTGTTGGTTGACATATGAATAAATGGGGATTCGGGGCAGGCCTGGCGGGCCGCTTCGAGAAGATTTAGAGTGCCGACGGCGTTCGTTTCGAAATCGTCAAAAGGTATGGCGGCAGCCCGATCGTGTGAAGGCTGCGCAGCGGTATGGATAATGCCGGACGGTTTCAGCTCTTTTACGAGATCAAGGACTCCTTGGCGGTTGCGGATATCCAGTTCGTGATGACTAAAGTTGGGCAGATTTTCTACAAGTCGCTGCAGGCTCCAGCGGGTGTCTCCCTGAACGCCGAAAAATACTGCGCGCTGGTTGTTGTCTATGCCGTGAACCTTGAACCCGAGATTGTGAAAATAGGTAACTACTTCTGAGCCGATGAGGCCTGATGAGCCGGTGACAAGGACTGAATTCAATGCGCTGGCCTTTCTCGACAAATATTGGCGTAGTTCTAATAGCGGCAATTCAAGGTGAAATATGATTTTATTGATAAATTCTATACTGCTCTGAGCGTGTTAACGCAATACAATTTCGGAGTGGATCTTTAGCTTTTCTCTTTGGCTTGCCAATAGGGTGTCCTGGGCTAAATGGCTTACCTTTGGGTTGTGCGAATCTAGCTATGTCCGAGAACCTTGGTCACTTCGTAAATTATGCGCCCATGGTTGACCATGTTGCTTGCCATGCTGTGCCGCAGATCGTGTAAGTGGACGTCTGCAAGGGACATATATTAAATTCAGTAAGTTCGCACGTTGAACTATGGGAATTTGCACATATACTCTACCCAAATGGGTAGGGTAAAGAAAAGACTGGATACGTGATGAACCTGAACATCTCAACTAAAATTCTCTGCGTCGTTCTGGCGGTTTCCTTGCTCGTCATGTCGGGTTGGGGAGTTGTCAATTTCCTTAACGACAAAAAAGATCTTTCAATGGATCTCCAGCAGCAGACAGAAGCGGCTGCAAAACGACTTGGGCAGGCACTTGTCAATCCCGTTTGGAATCTGGATGACGATGAAATCGGCAGGATTATTAGGTATGAGGTTAAGAGTGACAACATTCGGGCGATCATACTGCGAGGCGATAATGGTCGCCTGCTTGCAGGGAGCAGCAAATCTGGAGGTTCAATTTACAACCTATCACAGGACAATAGCGGAAAGGATACAGCTGGCCTGCTGAAAAGCACTATTTCGGCAGACGCGCAGGTTCGAAAGGAGTCAGCTATCCTCGCCTCGGTAACTGTGTATGCCGAGGACACTCCGCTGAAGTCGAAGCTCCGCAAGAGGCTCTTTTTGTCAGCATTCGGGATATTACTTCTCTGCGCCGGTCTTACTACCGTACTTTACATGGCTTTGCGAAGAACCATAGTTCGCCCCCTCAAAGAACTTGAGAGAGCGGTGGATCAGATATCGATAGAAAATCTTGCCATTCCGATCCCCGTAAACGGGACTGACGAAATAGGGAAGCTTGCTGATCGTTTCCGGGAGATGACCACCGAACTTCAGGCCAGTCTTGACCTGCAGCGGCAGAAGGAGGTGCAACTGCTGCAGGCCCAGAAAATGGAGGCAGTGGGGATGCTGGTTGGCGGGATATCCCATGATTTCAACAATATCCTGTGCGCGATATCGGGATCGGCAGAGCTGTTGTCGTTTCGTCTTCAAGCTGAACATCTTGTCGAGATGGATAACATCAAGAAGCATCTCTCGAATATAAGTGACGCGACAAACCGTGCAACCGCACTGATTCGCCAACTTCTTACTCTTTCAATGAAGAAGGAGGTACTGCTAACTGCTGTTGATTTGAAGGATTCGGTCCGGCATGTTCATAAACTGCTGCAGAGCAGTTTGGACAAATCGATAACTGTGAAACTTGATTTGCCGGAGATGCAAGCAATGGTGAACTCAGATCCTATTCAGATGGAACAGCTGCTGCTGAATCTCTGTATCAACGCCAGTCATGCAATGACTATTATGAGACCGGAAGGTGATCCGTGGGGAGGAGACCTGGGTATTTCACTCAAGTTATTAAGTGGTGACGGCTCTATCCTCAAGGCAGATGATGAGGCGGATGCGGATGCGTGCTGGCTCCTGTCGGTTACTGATACGGGGGTGGGGATGGAGCCCTCGGTCATGGAAAATATTTTTACCCCCTTCTTTACCACCAAACAAAAAGGAGTGGGGAGCGGTCTGGGGCTCTCCATGGCCTACTCGATAATAACGCAACACCATGGCGATCTTACGCTACATTCGGTTCCCGGCAAAGGGAGCTCTTTCCATATTAAACTGCCGATATTGTGCCAGCCGGATGACAACCGCCAGAGTGCAAAGGATACAAAAGACACAACTCTTCCCTCTGGTTCAGGAATGATCCTGGTTGTTGATGATGATGATGCTGTCCGGGAGAACGCTTCCCAGATTCTCACCCAGTGCGGGTACCGCGTGGTTCTGGCGGTCAATGGTGCCGAAGGAGTCCGCCTTGCAATAACGCATGGCGCAGAAATCAGGCTGATATTGCTCGACATGATTATGCCGGTAATGTCAGGCATAGATGCCCTGCCGAAGATCAGGGAGTCTGCGCCAACCGCCAAACTTTTGCTTACCTCTGGTTTCAAACAGGACCCCAGAGTTCTTTCCCTTCTGGCGAAGGGCGCAGTGGACGATTTCATACTTAAACCATATCCGCTGCAACAGCTGGCTTGGAGAATACAGGCACTTCTTGCATCCGATGAGCGCGTCAGTAAGATGGTTGCTGGCCAGGCAGCAACTTTTCGCGGAGAATCAATATGAACAAAGCATTGGTGCAATACTCCCGAATTATCCTGACATTACTGACACTCGGGGGGATCTGGCTCCTTTCTGCAACTGCGCCTGCTGCGGCTGCAACCTATCGAATGGTGACCCTTGAGTACCCCCCCTATGAATACTCCGAGGACGGAGTCATCAAGGGGGCTGCCGTCGAGATAGTGAGAGAGGCATTTAAACTTATGGGGCATGAAGTCATTATTGAAATCTTGCCTTTTGCACGATCCATTGAAATGCTCAAGAATGGTGACGCTGATGGAATATTTACCTTTTTCAGGACGCCTGAAAGGGAGAGTTTTGCGTTCTTCTCACAAGAAGCGGTTGTACAGCAGCGAATTTCACTATGGGTGAGGAAAGACTCAAAAATAACCTTTGACGGCAATCTGACAAGCCTCAAGGATTACCGGTTCGGGGTGGTAAGAAAAACCAGTTACGGAGAGAGATTTGACGGTGCAGTAAAAAAGGGGACGTTGAAAATTGCGGAGTCCTACACCATTGAAGAGGCCATAAAATTACTGGTGAACGGAAGGGTTGACATCTGGGTGAGCAATCATGACGGTGCAGTATTTGAACTAAAGAAAATCGGTCAATCCAAGGAAGTGAAAGAACTGTTGCCTTCGCTTCAGAATATACCGGCCTATGTCGGTTTTTCCAGGAAGCGAAATCTCGAAGGATTGAGAAACGACTTTGATGCTGCCCTGCGCACATTGAAGAAGAGCGGCAAATACGCTATTATATTAAAAGGTTACTCTCATTGATCAGAAGGAGGGATGCCAATGGGGTTCGTTCAGCGATTCATTGGGGCCTGCCAGTCACTATGGATTGACGGCAGTAAATTGTATGCAAGGTCTTTAGCATGCGCTTCCGGCTTACTGGGTCTGGTGTCTGCCTTGCCACAAACTGTTCTGGCTGAACCTCTGAAGATGGCCTTTCGTGACAAACCACCCTATTCTTACCTGGAAAACGGTGTACAGAAGGGCTTTCTGCTGGAACGAACCCAAAGAATTCTTTCACGCGCCAAAATTGAATCAAAATTCATAATACTTCCTCCCAAGCGGATCTTCCAGGATATCCAAAACAATGTGGAGCCGGTTTGTTCCTTTGGCTGGTACAAAATTCCGGAACGTGAGAAGTATGCCCGCTTTTCCATCCCCATGCATCAGGATCGACCGCATGTCATTCTTGCGAGCCCCAACTCTGCCCAGAAGTTGCTTCGCCACAAGACCCTGAAGAATGTGATGGCTGATTCAACTCTCCTGCTTGCAGTTGCCGACGGTGTTTCTTATGGCCCTGAGCTTGATACCATGATAGCTGCATTTCCGGGCAAGGTTGACAAGGCGTTACAGTCACCGTTGCAAGTCGCAAAAAAATTGGCGATCAACCGGGCTGATCTCATGTTTATTGACCAGGATGATTACGATTACTTGATGGAAACTAACGCTGAGTTCAAGAGCACTGGCACGGTGCGTATTACATACCCTGATCTGCCTGCTGGATTAAAACGTTATATACTCTGCAGTCAGAAAGTAGACGAGGGTGTTATGCGAAAGATTAACGCAGCAATTGCTGCAGAGGGAACACGTTGATTCATCAAAGGAAACGTCCGCAAGTTTCCAGAGTAGCACCACTCACGCGTTTGATGCCTTGCTGTCCCGCAACTGTAAACGGTGATGAAAACATCCTCAGGTAATGGACTTGTTAACACAACGTATGGGCATTCGAAATTGAAGCTCACGTTTCTCACATTCCTTTTGACTTTTCTCAGGGCACTCTGCTACAAACACTCCACAACTGCTTGCCAGACGGATTGGTGCCGTGCCCCACAAAGGCGCGGATAATAGGGAAGAGGGTGGAAATCCCTCGCTGTCCCGCAACTGTAACAGGTGATGAAAGCCGTTCTATGCCACTGGGTTAAACCTGGGAAGGCGCGGCGAGTAAGATGACCCTGGAGCCAGGAGACCTGCCAAACCGATGCTTCAATGGAACTTCCGTGGAAAGAGGGGCCGAAGCCCGGTATTTCCATCTGCGGCATTTCGAGCCCCTGTACTCCAGGGGCTTTTTCGTTTTCGAAAACTCTCCATTCGGCTTAATCCTGGCCTGCGGTTTAATTACAAGGCTGAAAGGAGATTGGAATGCTTACCCAGATTGAGGCAGCACGCAAGGGGATCGTTACCCCGCAGATGGCAAATGTCGCGAGTGATGAACAACTTTCACCTGAGTACATCAGGCAGATGGTGGCTGAAGGAAAGATCGTCATCCCCTGGAACCACACGCGCAAGCCGAAGCCGGTGGGGATCGGTAAGGGGCTGCGGACCAAGGTCAATGCCTCTATCGGCACCTCGTCGGATATTATCGACTATGAGGCAGAGGTCAGGAAGGCCAGGGCTGCCGCGGAATCCGGCGCCGATACTCTGATGGAACTCTCTGTCGGCGGCGATCTGGACCGGGTTCGCCAGGAGGTGATTGCCAGCGTTGACCTGCCGGTAGGGAACGTGCCGCTCTATCAGGCCTTTTGCGAGGCAGCGCGGAAATACGGCGATCCCAACCGGCTGGACGAAGAGCTGCTGTTTGACCTGATCGAAAGACAGTGCAGCGACGGCATGGCTTTCATGGCGGTGCATTGCGGCATCAATCTCTACACCATCGAGCGGCTCAGGAAACAGGGCTATCGGTATGGCGGGCTGGTCTCCAAGGGTGGCGTAAGCATGGTCGCCTGGATGCTGGCCAATGGCCGGGAAAACCCGCTGTACGAGAAGTTCGACCGGGTAGTGGCAATCCTCAAGAAATATGACACCGTATTGTCGCTCGGTAATGGGCTACGGGCCGGGGCGATCCACGATTCCAGCGATCGGGCGCAGATCCAGGAGCTGCTCATCAACTGCGAGCTGGCCGAAATCGGCCGGGAGATGGGGTGCCAGATGCTGGTGGAAGGTCCGGGGCATGTGCCGCTGGACGAGGTGGAGGGGAATATCCAGCTGCAGAAGCGGATGAGCGGCGGCGCGCCTTACTACATGCTGGGGCCGATCTCAACCGATGTCGCCCCCGGCTTCGACCATATCACCGCGGCCATCGGCGCAGCCCAGTCGAGCCGCTATGGGGCCGACCTGATCTGTTACATCACTCCGGCGGAACACCTGGCCCTGCCCAATGAAGACGATGTGCGCCAAGGGGTGAAGGCCGCAAAAATAGCGGCCTACATCGGCGACATGAACAAATACCCGGAAAAAGGGAGGATGCGGGATAAGGAGATGTCCAAGGCGCGGCGTAACCTGGACTGGGAGAAACAGTTCGAGCTGGCCCTCTACCCTGATGACGCCAGGGCCATTCGCGCCAGTCGGGTGCCTGATGATGAGGCCACCTGCACCATGTGCGGAGATTTTTGCGCCTCTCGCGGCGCAACAAAATTATTTGCGGATGACCTAAAGGGCGATAAGATTTAAAGGCTCTGCTCTGGTCCACAGCTGCTGCTGGTGACAGGAGCCTGGGCAATGACAGCAGTTGATGGGGGATTTAGCTTGGAAAAGACCATTTATGTCATCGGTCACCGCAATCCTGACACCGATTCGGTGGCCTCGGCCATTGCCTATGCCGAACTGAAAAAGAGGCTTGGTGCGCCGCAGGTCATTGCGGCCATGGCCGGAGAGCCGAATCCCCAGACCCGTTACATTCTCGACCGGCTCGGGATCTCTGAGCCGCTCTTGCTGGCGGATGTCCACCCCAAGGTGCGGGATGTGGTCAACCGGCGGCCGGTCACTCTCAGCAAGGATGCAACGGCCTATGATGCGCTGGAGCGGTTTCATGCCAGTGGTGTCCGGGTCATGCCGGTCCTGGACGAAGCAGGGAATCCTAGCGGTTCGCTGTCACTGCTGCGTCTTTCCGAGACCTATCTGCTGCCGTGTCCAGAGCTGCAGCGTGAGATCAGAACCAGCGTTGCGGCTTTGGCCCGGACCCTTGCGGCCGATTGCATCGTGTTACCCGGGGATGAGACGGTTGAAAAATTTCATCTCTTCATCGGCGCCATGCGGGAAGAGTCTTTTTCCGGGCGCATTGCCGATTATGAGCCATCCTCATTGCTGATCATGACCGGCAACCGGCGGACAATCCAGCAGGCAGCCATTGAGAGAGGGGTCGGCCTCCTGGTCGTGACCGGCGGCCATCCTCCTGATCAGGATATCACAGCCATGGCAGAGGCAAACGGAGTCAGGATCCTGCTGACCCACCACGATACTGCAACTGCGGCCTGGCTCGCCCGGCTTTCGACGCCGGTATCCCAGGTTGCCGATCACGCCTTCACCACTATCGGCATCGGCGAGCCGCTGTCCCAGCTGCGTCAAAAGCTGCTACAGACCGGCGATGCCGCCCTGTTCGTGACCGAGGAGGATGGCTCTCTTGCCGGGGTGGCGACCAAATCGTCGTTGCTGGCAGAGATCCCCTACGGCCTGATCCTGGTGGATCACAATGAAACGGGGCAGGCGGTTCCTGGGGCCGACGCGGTGGAGGTGCTGGAGGTGATTGACCACCACAAGCTCGGCAACAGCCCGACAATTGCCCCCATTACCTTCATTACCTCTCCGGTCGGCAGCACCTGCACCCTGGTTGCTGCACGCTATCGAGAAGCGGGCCTTGCCCCAGAACAGCGGATTGCTGCGCTGCTCCTCGCCGGAATCCTCTCGGACACGGTTATTCTCAAATCCCCGACCACAACGGACGTTGATCGCTCTACCGCACAATGGCTGGCTACGATTGCCGCTATGGATGCTGAAGATTTCGGCAAAGAGATCTTTGCCGCCTGCAGCTCGCTGAAGCATTACGGATCGCCGCTCAAGGTGGTCGAGGCGGATTTCAAGCATTTTACCCAGGGAGAAAAGACCATTGGCGTCGGCCAGGTGGAGGTCGTTGGTTTCGACGAGTTTGACGGGGTCAAGGGGGAGCTGCTGGCTTGCCTGGCCCAGATAAAACAGCGGGGCAATCTCTTTATTGCCGGGCTGATGGTCACTGACATCGTTTCGGGAACGACCCTGTTCCTGGTGGAGGGGCATACACGGATCGCCCATGTCATGGGTTATCCCCAGCTGGAACCCCATCTTTATGAGATGAAGGGGGTCATGTCCCGAAAGAAGCAGTTGCTGCCGCATCTTTTGAAGATTCTGGAAAAACTGTAACCGTCCTCTATTTGTCTTTTCTCGGCACCACCACAATCCCGGACTCGGTGATTGTGTACCCCATGGCCAGGTCTGCCTCACGGTCATAGCCGATGGTCGAGTTGTCCGGGATCACGACATTCTTGTCGATGATCGCCCTTTTGATCTTGGTGTGACGGCCTACCGTAACATTCTCGAAAAGGATGGAATCCTCGACCAGGCTGTAGCTGTTGACCTTGCACAGCGGTCCCATGATGGAGCGCCTGACGATGCTGCCGCTGGTGATGCAACCGGCGCAGACATAGGAGTCGATATTGACCCCGCGGCGGTCGTCATCGTCGAATACGGTCTTGGCCGGCGGCAGGTTCCCCTGGTTGGTCAGGATCGGCCATTTGTAGTTGTACAGGTTTAGCTGCGGCGAGACATGGATCAGGTCCATGTTGGCCTCGTAGTAGGAATCCAGGGTGCCGACGTCTTTCCAGTACCCCCGTTCTTCGGTCCTCATCCCCGGGATCACATTGTCGTTGAAGTTGTAGGCAAAGATCCGGTCGCCACTTTCCAGCATCATCGGGATCACATGCTTGCCGAAATCGAGATCCTCGTGCATCTTCTTCCCTTCCTGCAGCACCTCGATCAGCTTCTTGGTGGAAAAGATGTAGTTCCCCATTGAGGCGAAACAGGTCTCCCTGCCGGGGATGGTCTCCGGATTCTCCGGTTTCTCGGTAAAACCGGTTACTTTGGAGTCGTCATCCACGGAAAAGACTCCGAAGCGGCTGGCCTCGCTCTTCGGCACTTCCAGCGCGGCAATGGTGATATCGGCCCGGTTCATCCGGTGGTAGTTGATCATCTGGGTGATATCCATCTTGTAGATATGGTCGCCGCCAAAGATCGCCACGTAGTCGGCGTCAGAGGTCTCGACGAAGCGGAGGTACTGCAGGATTGCGTCGGCAGTCCCCTTGAACCACTCCTCCCGCTCGCTCTTGGTCTCCGGAGAGATGGCGACAAAGAACTCCCCGAGCCCGGTCCATTTACCCCATGATTCGCGGATATGCTTGTTGAGCGAGAACGCCCGGTACTGGGTCAGGATATAGACCTTCTTGATCCCCGAATTGAACAGGTTGGAGAGCACAAAATCAATGATCTTGTATTTGCCGCCAAAGGCAACGCTCGGCTTGGCCCGACGCAGGGTCAACGGGCTGAGCCGTTCCCCTTTCCCTCCGGCCAGCACCATGGCGATGGTGTTTCTCCCCACATTGTCCAGTGCATACATAAAAGTCTCCCTCCCGAGAGAATATAGATTCTTGCGGCACAGCCTGCCGGTTAAAACGGTTCACTACAGGTTGAATGATTTAAAACGCCAAGGAATAAGCTCATGAAGAGTGTAGTCAAGATTTCTGATAATGCAATATCGGGGCAACGATTCTTTAACCGGTTTTTTTTCTCGGCAGGCGCTTGTCTCCGGCTCTGATGGTGAGTTTCTGCTCGTCAAAGTACTCCAGCAGGGGGATCATGTATTTACGGGACAGCCCGGTCATGTCCCGGAAATCGGCAGGGGTCATTTCACCCTTCTGCTCCAGAAGCGTGACTACTTTGTCCCGGATGGCGGCCAGCGGAGCCGGCGCATAGAAGAGGTCGCTCTTTACCTTGACTGCCTTAGCGTCACGCGCCAGTTGATTGAGGCATTCCAGCAGGGATTTTTCCGGCAGGCTAAAGGTGCTGCAGAGCTCCTTGATCGACGGCGGTTCTGAGCCATGGCTTGCAAGGTGTGCGGCGATTTTGTCATGGATGCCATGCTTGCCTGGATCGGCGGCCGCAGGACTGGCAACCGGCTTGACCAGGTCGCGTTCTGCCGTCAGCATCCCGGCCTTTTCCAGCGCGGCAATGCAGGGCGAGAAGAAGCGGGGGTCACTCCGCGCCGGGATGCGCGACTTCAGTTCCTCTTTGCTCATCCCCCCCCGGAGCGGGTTTTTGGCAGTGAATGCGGCGACCTCGTCGCTCAGCAGTTGGCACAGGGAAGCGAATCCAGCCCGGCTAAGGTAGATTTTCGGCTCCCTGACAACCTGGATAATCCCGCCTGATGTCAGAATGGGGGCAAGTGCCGATTCCAGGCGCTTTGGCGGGTAACCGGTGCGGAGTGCAAGCTCTGCAAAAGAGATCCCGGTGAGCAGGCTGCTCTCTATCATGCCGGCAACGGATTCCGTTTCCTGCCCTGCGGCAACCGTTGCCAGCAGTTGCAAGGCTTCGCCGGTTCTGCGGCGCCTCGGCGGCGGGAACGGATCCAGCACAGTGCCGCCGCCTACTGTGGTAGCCGGGGAAGACGAACGCAACACAAACGAATCGCCGCTCATCAGCAGCACCGGCCGGGACAGCCGGAGCTGGGCATAATCGGCTTCGCCGGGATTGAGCAGGTCGCGGTTGAACAGGATCACTGTTGCCGAGATTTCATAGGTGGCGGAATGGAAGCGGAGCTGCGCCCGGTGCTTCAGCTTGCCCGGCGCAGATCTGAGGTATTCCAGCCGGACATCAACCAGCCCGGTGGTGCGGAACGCGCCGCGCGGCACCACCACATCGCCGCGCCTGATCTCATCATGGTCAACCCCTTGGAGATTGATGGCCAGCCGCTCGCCCGCCGCACCCTGGTCGCATTTGACCCCATGGACCTGGAGCCCGCGAACCCTGGCCGGCAGCTCCCGAGGGAGAAGCTCAACATCGTCGTTGACCGCAACCTTGCCGGAGAGCAGGGTGCCGGTAACCACCGTGCCGAAACCGGGGACCGTGATCACCCGGTCAACCGGGAGACGGTACGGCCCGTCCGTCCTTTTCTGGTCAGTGACGTTGGCAAGCTTGCCGAGTTCGGCAAGCAGTTCATGCAGGCCGGTGCCGGTGCGGGCTGACACCGGAAGTATCGGCGCTGCTTCGAGAAAGCTCCCGGCAAGGAATTCCCGCACTTCTTCCGTTGCCAGGGAGAGCAGGTCAGCATCTACGAGATCGCACTTGGTCAGCGCCACCAGCCCGTTCTTGACCCCGAGCAGCTGGCAGATCTCCAGGTGTTCCCGGGTCTGCGGCATGACTCCTTCATCGGCTGCGATAACCAGCATCACCAGGTCAATGCCACCGACACCGGCGACCATGGTGCGGACGAACCGTTCGTGGCCAGGGACATCGATAATGCCCAGATGGTAGCCTCCGGGGATATCAAGGTCGGCAAAACCGAGCTCAATGGTGATCCCCCGTGCCTTTTCTTCCGGCAGGCGGTCGGTGTCGATGCCGGTCAGCGCCTTCACCAGGGAGGTCTTGCCGTGGTCTATATGTCCGGCTGTGCCGAGAATGAGATGTTTCATGGGATAATCAGGATACCTGAAGAAATGACGCTACTATGCCATAAGTCTATAGTTAAAGCTCCTGTTCTTTTTTGAATGGCACCGTAACGGTAAACTCGGAACCCTTGCCCAGGTGAGTTGCAAAGGTCAGGTTTCCTCCAAGTAGCTCGACAAGCTTTTGAGCCAGTGGCAGGCCGATGCCAACCCCGTCGTAGAGCCGCGTCAACGAACAGTCTCCCTGGCGGAACTCGTCGAAGATGGCAGGGAGTTTGTCATCGGGGATGCCGATGCCGGTATCCTGCACCGCAATACTGATTGCAAAGCAGTTGTCCCCTTTATCCGCACCTTGCGCCGTTACCGTAATACCTCCGAAATTGGTAAATTTGACGGCGTTATCCACAATTATTTCCAGGATCTGCCCAAAACTCAGGTCATCACCATAGAGAATATCCGGGAGCCGATCCGCATATTCAACCATGAAAGCCAGTCTTTTTTGCGTTGCCTTTCCTTCAAAGGGATGAACAATGGTCGATATGGTTTCTCTGGGGGAAAAGCTGCGGCAGATCGAGCCATGGGTATTACTCTTTACCGCCACATATGCCAGGATATTGTCCACTACCGAGTTCAACCGCCGGGCAGAGAGTTCGGCCGCGTCGAGCAGTTCGGCCTGTTCCTGGTCGTGCCGGTAATCCTTCAGCAATGAAATGCAGCCGATGATGCCGTTAAGGGGAGTGCGCAATTCATGGCTGATGGCCGACATGAATGCTGATTTGGCAACGGATGCCGAATGGGCGGCGTTGCGGGCGACCTCGAGTTCATACAAGGCATTGCGCAGTTCTGCAGTCTTGCGCAAGACCTCATCCTCAAGCTGTTTATGGTATTCCCTTTCCAGGGCTGCGCCTCTTGTCACTGCCAGGGCTTTTTTGATAGAGGCGACAAGAAGTTCGAAGTCAAGCGGCTTCACTGCAAAATCGAAGGCCCCGTTTTTTATCGCGAGCAGGGCAGTGTCAAGGTCTGCCTGTCCGGTCATGATGATAAAAGGCGTTTCCGGTGCCAGCTTTTTGGTAATGTTGAGTATTTCAACGCCGGACATTGCCGGCATCAGGTAATCGCTGATGATTACGTCATACCGGTTCAGCGAGATACTGTCGAGCGCGAGCAGGGGATCGTTGCAGCTGGTTATGTTGCAAGGCAACATCTTGTTCAGATAGAGCTGAATCAGTTCCAGCAGACTCTTGTCGTCATCAATTAGCAGTATGGCAATAGGGTGTTGCTGCATCGAATAGTCCATAGGTTCTCCTACCTAATCTCAAGTCACTACATTAAGATCGTTGGCGCTGCAGCTTTTTCCGATCAATGATTTCCCGGATCTTACTCAACAATGCCGACGGCTGAACCGGCTTCATGATAAGGTCGGCATCTTCTTCAAGATCGCCCCGACTGCGAATGAAATCGGCAGTATATCCACTGGTGTAAAGCACCTTGATGTCAGGGCGAATGCTCCTGATCTCTTCGAAGGCATCTTTTCCCGTTTTTATCGGCATGATCATATCCAGTAGAATCAGATCGATCCGGCTCTGATTGGCAATGAACTTTTCGATGCAATCCTGGCCATCGACTGCCAAGATGACATTATAGCCGTATCCTTTCAGCAGAGATTCGACAAGATTGCGGACGTTGGTGTCATCTTCGGCCACGAGAATTGTTTCGCTCCCTCTTACTGGCGGCTCTGAGACTGCTGGTTTTACCGCCTGCTGCGGGGCCTTGTCGGCAATGGGCAAATAGATCCGGAACGTCGTCCCTCTGCCCAGCTCACTGTAGACATTGATAAACCCTTTGTGCTGCTTGACGATTCCGTGGACAATGGCCATTCCCAGGCCGGTCCCTTTTCCGGTGGCCTTTGTGGTAAAGAACGGATCGAAAATTCTGTCACAGATCTCTTTGGTCATGCCGTCGCCGGTATCCGATACCGCCATGCAGGCGTAACTGCCGGCAGTGTCAATTTCATGGGGATTGGCGGCGTTCGGTTCAATTCCCTGGAGGGAGGTTTCAATGGTCAGCAGCCCCCCCTTGGGCATGGCGTCGCGGGCATTGGTGGCCAGATTCATCAGGACCTGTTCGATCTGGCTGTTGTCCGCATATATGTTTAGGGCCGCTTCATGGTGCACGAACTGCAGTTTGACATCTTCGCCGATAATCCTCTCCAGAAAGACCTGCACCTTGGTGACGATATCATTCAGATTGACTATGTCAGGAGTCATCACCTGTTTGCGACTGAAAGCAAGCAGTCCGCGGGTCACTCTTGAGGCTTTTTCCGCGGCATCAATAATCTGTTCGATCTCCTGCCTGTGTTCAGCGGCCAGTTTGTCATCCAGCAGCAACATATTGCTGTAGCCCATAATGACGGTGAGAATATTGTTGAAGTCATGGGCGATGCCACCTGCCAGCTGTCCTACAGCTTCAATCTTTTGCGACTGCCGCAACTGTTCCTCAAGGCGTCTGTGCTCGGTCTGGTCCCTGATGACACCGGCCAGTCGCATGGCCCTACCGGCATCGGCAATGGGCAGGTAGGAAATGTCAAGCGTCAGCAATCCTTTGCCGGCATATTGCTGTTGCATCTCAAAGTTTACCGGTTTTCCGGTAAAACACTCATCCAGGTAAGGCTTCAGCTTGGCAAAAAGGTCATGCCCCAATATCTCTTCTGCTGTATGACCTATTACCTGGTTGAGCTGCTTGTCTCTCAATTGCAGAAAGGCGCTATTGGCCAGGCAATAACGATAGTCACGGTCAATGACGAATATCATATCCTGTGAGTATTCGATTACTTGGCGATATTCGATCAATTGCTGTTCGGCATGTTTTCTGTCGGTGATGTCGCGGACTATCGAACAGATATACTCCCGACCATCGTAGCTGCAGAAGGTAGCGGCAACTTCGACCGGGATTTCCCGGCCATCGCATGTCTTATGCACGGTTTCATACTGCAGATTGCCATCTGCTTTTATCTTTTCCCAGTAAGAGTGCCAGTTATTTTCAGAGTAGCCGGGATTGATATCCAGTGCCGTTTTCGTTAACAACTCTTCGTTGGTATAGCCGAGCATTTTTGCGGCGCTGTTGTTGATTTCCCAGATCCTGCCATCAGGTAAAATCCAGTAAACGGCATCCCTGATGTTCTCGACCGTGAAGTTGATTATCTTCAGCACCTCCAGGTGGCTCATTGCCTCAAGCTCCTGGGAGGCACGGGTGGCGGCGATTCTGATGATCGTTTCCAGAAATGGTTTGTTGCCCAACGGTCGCCGGCTGACAACCCCAATCAGGCCGATGCCGTTCCCTTGAGAGTCCCATAATGGCGTTGCGGCATACCCTTCAGCCTGCATCTCCTGCAGCAGCAGGTCATCGGGGAACAGTTTGACCACGTTATTCTGGTAGACGCACAACTTCTTGCCAACTACATTCTCGCACGGGGTTCCCTTCAGGTCGTATTCAATGTCTGGGGCTATGCTCCCTGTGGTAAACAGTCCTCTGGTCCTTACCCGTTCCTTGCCCGGAAGCATTTGTCCGGTAAAGGCATACTCAACGTCGAGGCATTCGGCCAGATAGGCGGTTATCCTTTTGAGCAGCTCGTCGCCTCGATGCAACATGCCACTTTCATTGATGAAGAACAGTGTCTGCTCGATCTTGGCGCGCTCCGCCGCCTGGGCCGTGATCTCTTCTGTCTTGCGCCGTACCTGCACTCGCAGCAGTATGATGAAAATGGTGGCGATCCCTGTAAAGCCGACAAGGACAATCAACGAAGTGGTAATCCACTTGGGCACCTGAAAATGAAACGAGGCGGTTTCGCCATGTGACCAGCGCTCACGAGCCTGGTGAAAGGGGGAGTCACTCTTGTTGCGCCAATCAGCCAGGTATTTGTCGAGGGTGGCGATTATTTCCCGGTTCTTCCCTTTGGCAGTGGCAAAGAAAATATCAAAGGGATTGAAGATGATGCCGGAAGATTTTAGGTTATACTCGTGCTGCTTTGCCGCCCCGAAGGTGTTGTTGGCAACTCCGGCGTCAACCAGGCCTGAATTGACGGCTTTGAATACATCCTCAAAGTTGCCGAATTCGACGAATTGGTGTCTGATGCCGAACTTGTCCACCATATTCCGAAAACTGGCAGCATTGAAATCTCCCTTCATGCCGCCGATTTTTTTCCCCTGCATATCCTTGATGCTGTCGATAGTAGAGTGTTCCGGGACATACAACTCCCCCCAAACCGTCAGCAGCGGTACTTTACCGTAATCCAGATATTTGGCGCGTTCCTCGGTCCAGGCAACACTGGGGTAAAGGTCTACTTCGCCATTTTTGGTCCGGGCCAGCCCCTCTGCCCAGTTCCCGTAGACATATTCGATCTGCCACCCTTCCATTCGGGCGATTTCTGCAAGGAAATCGACATAAAAACCCTTCACGCTGCCGTCTTGCGCCTGGAAGATCCCCGGATAGTAGTTGAAAGCGCCAATCCGCACGGTCTTGGCGTTTCCAAAAGCAAAACAATGCGAGCCGGTCATGAAAATTAAGGACAGTGTCAGCAGTATGAGCAACCATCGCTGCGGCAGTTTTTTCGACAGCATTTCTTGCGATAAGGTAATCATGCCCAAACCCTCTAAAAACAAGTTACTGTTTTAGGTATCGGCGGCAATCAGTTGCGGTCAACCTGACCTCCGGATCAACCCCGACCTGAACAGCAGGTCACTCTTCAAATTTGTCTTTTGCTTCAGCAAAGCACTCCGGGCAAATCCCGTGACTGAAGAGTGCTTCGGAATGGCGGCTGATATATGCTTCCAGCTGGTGCCAGCTATCTTTATCATCACATATCTTCTTGCAGTAGCCGCAGATGGTTATGATCCCTTCCAGGCTCTTGACCCGGGCCAGTGTCGCCTCCAGTTGGGCGACTTTTTCTTCCAGCTCGACAGTCCTGGCCTGGACCTGGGCGACAAGCCCGTCCTTTTCGGCACGCAGATTATGCGACAGCTCATTGAAGGACCGGATGAGGTCGTTCACCTCTGCGGAATGAGATTCCTGTGCGATTTTTTCCCCCAGCCTGCTTTCATCGCTGATTATCGTCATCACCTGGTTGCGAATTGAGGTTATCGGCTTCAGATAGAGGCGATAGGTGACGAAATATTGGGCAGCAAAGGTGAGCCCAAGGATGGCAAGCAGGATTATCGAGAACTTTACCGAGAAGTTGTTTGCCGCCTCATAGGCTTCTGCCAGGGGAATTCTGATGGAAATCGCCGAAACCAGTTCGCCGTCGGTGCGATTGAAACTGCGCACCTTGCCATACCTGTCAACCATTTCGCTTGGCGCTGCTGCCGGAACTGAATGGCACCTCAGGCAGTTCTGCTCCATGCTTTCGCCACGACGAATAAGGACAAAATAAGGTTTGCCGTCTATTGTCCTGATAACCGAGCGCTGAGTAAGCGCCTGATCGCGTTTCAGCTCATCGAGGAATTTCTTTTCATAGGCATCGGCCTCGTTCTCCGGGCTCCGGGCATTGACCGCGCATTCTTTGTAGTAGTATTGGATGCGGGAGATTTTTCGGTGATATTTGTCAATTTCTCTGACAGCATAGGTGGATGACATCCAGGTCGGGTCGAAATAACTGCTGCTGCGCGTTGCGTCGGTGAGAGCGAAAACTTTCGGTTTGAGCTGTTTGGAGAAATAGGTGTGGATGGCGAGGTTATGTTCCAGCAGGATAAGGGTTTTTTCTTCGGCGTAGTGCAACGCGCGTTGTCGTTGATGCAGGTTGACCGTAATAATAATAATGATCGCGACAATAATGAATGTTATGGCATAGAAGGCATTGAACAGCTTTCTGGCATTGACTTCTTTCATCGCTTCCTCATGAGATATCCAATGGCATTGACATTCTCGCAGTTCGACGGGCAAACAGGCCCCGTAGCGACTGGCATGTCTATCTCTAAAGCGAAAAGTATAATTCTAAAAAAGTATTAGTCAAAGCTGGTGTGTAGATTCGGTGATACTTAATAGTTATGGACAATTATCTCAAGTGGCGCGTTCAGTGTTATGCTGATATGCTATCAGTATGAAAAACCGACAAAAATCTACAGACAGTGGCATTGAACGAGATAATTCTTCTCCCAAAGAGACCATGTCACGGCAAGAGGGACTGCTTTTTCCCATCGTCGGCATCGGCGCTTCAGCCGGAGGGCTGGAGGCGCTGGAGCAGTTCCTGCGGCATGTGCCGCAAGGAAACGGCATGGCTTTTGTCATTGTCCAGCACCTTGACCCGACCCACAAGGGGATCATGGCCGAACTGCTGCAACGCACCACCGCTATGGAGGTTTTACAGGTAAAAGACCGGATGCGGGTCAAGCCGGACTGCGTCTATGTGATCCCACCCAACAAGGACATGTCCATTCTGCACGGCGTCCTGCATCTTTTTGCGCCAACTGAGCCGCGCGGACTTCGCCTTCCCATAGATTTTTTCCTCCGTTCGCTGGCCGAGGACCGGCAAGAGGCAGCTATCGGCGTTATCCTCTCCGGCATGGGCTCTGACGGCACCATAGGTTTAAGGGCAATCAAGGAAAAGGCTGGCTTGGTGCTGGTCCAGGAGCCCTCCTCAGCCAAGTTCGACAGCATGCCGAGGAGCGCCATTGATGCCGGGTTGGCAGACCTGGTGGCCCCGGTGGAGGATCTGCCCGGCAAGATCATCGACTATCTCCGGCATACCCTCAGCATTGCCAAGGTAGATCTCTCTCTGGAGAAGGATCAGAGTGGCCTGGAGAAAGTGCTCATCCTGCTGCGGTCCAAGACCGGCCACGACTTCTCGCTGTACAAAAAAACCACTGTCTACCGCCGGATCGAGCGGCGCATGGGGATTCACCAGATCGTCCGGATCAGCTCTTATGTCCGCTATCTGCAGGAGAATCCCCAGGAAGTGGAACTCCTCTTCAAGGAGTTGCTGATCGGCGTGACCAGCTTTTTCCGCGACCCGCAAGCATGGGAACTGATCCGGGGTGAGGCGATCCCGGCGATTCTGGCAGCTCGTCCGGACGGCGGAGGGCTGCGGGCCTGGTCTGCAGGCTGCTCCACCGGTGAGGAGGCCTATTCACTGGCCATCGTCTTCAAAGAGGCATTGGAGCAGGTCAAGCCTTCGGTGACGTTCTCGCTGCAGATTTTTGCCACCGACCTGGACCAGGACGCCATCGACAAGGCCCGCCAGGGGATCTACCCGGTCAACATCGCTGCGGACGTATCTCCTGAGCGCCTGCACCGTTATTTTATCAAGGAAGAGAATGGCTATCGGGTCGGCAAGGAGATCCGGGAGATGGTGACTTTTGCCACGCAGAACGTTATCATGGATCCCCCTTTTACCAAGCTCGATATCATTATCTGCCGCAACCTGCTGATTTACCTGACGCCGGAACTGCAGAAGAAGCTGCTGCCGCTCTTTCACTATAGCCTTAAGCCCGGCGGCGTCCTGTTTTTGGGGAGTGCAGAGACTCTCAGCACCTTCACCGATCTCTTTGCTCCGCTGAACATAAAGTCGAGACTCTTCCTGCGGCGCGAATCCCTTCTTTCTGCCGAGCCGATAGCATTCCCTTCCTCATTTGTCCCTGCCATGCCGGGAGTTTCCAAGGAGTTGACGATGATGAAGCCTGCAGCCAATCTCCAATCAATTGCCGATCAGCTGCTTCTGCAGCATTTTTCACCCCCTGCCGTGCTGACCAGCGACAAGGGGGATATCCTCTATATCAGCGGCCGGACCGGTAAATACCTGGAGCCCGCGGCCGGCAAGGCTAACTGGAATATCTTTGCCATGGCTCGCGAAGGGCTCCGCTTTGATCTGGGGAACGCCTTCCAGAAGGCGATCCGCCAACAGGAGACGATCACTGTCAGGGGGCTCAAGGTCGGGGAGGGGGAAGGCGCTCAGACCGTTGATGTCACGGTGCAGGCGATCACTGAGCCGGAGGAGTTGCGGGGGATGGTGATGATTGTCTTCACCGATGTGGCGACGCCTTTGGGAAAGAAGGCACCAGGACGTGCCAGGTCTGCATCTGCCGGCAACGCCCGGGTTCTTGAACTGGAGCAGGAACTACAGCAGCTCCGCGAATCACTGCAGACCACCCGCGAGGAGATGCAATCCTCTCAGGAAGAACTCAAGTCCACCAATGAGGAGCTGCAATCGACCAACGAAGAGCTGCAGTCAACCAATGAGGAATTGACTACCTCAAGGGAAGAGATGCAATCTTTAAACGAAGAGCTGCAGACGGTCAATGCCGAGCAACAGTCAAAGATGGACGAGTTGAGCCGGACGAACAACGACATGAGGAACCTGCTCAACAGTACGGAAATAGTCACGGTGTTTCTGGACAACGACCTCCACGTCCGGCGCTTTACTACCGGGGCAAACAAGCTGTTCAAGCTGATTCCGGGCGATGTGGGGCGGCCGCTGTCCGACATTGCCAGCGACCTGCTGTATCCCGAGTTGTGTGAAGAGGCACGGGATGTCTTGCAAACCCTGGTTTTTTCCGAAAAGCAGATCACTGCTACCGATGGCCGCTGGTTCACGGTGCGCATCATGCCCTACCGCACCATGGCGGATGTCATCGGCGGAGTGGTGATCACCTTTTCCGACATCACCGGCGCCAAGAAGCTGGAAGCGGAGCTGCGCGATGAGAATGCCCGGCTCAAGGGGCTGCTTGAAACCGGGGGGTAGCAATGGGTAACGACAAAGACAAGAGGAACTCAGCCAGTGCAAAGCTGCGCCGCCGTGCTTCAGACCGGCTGATGCCACATGCTCCGGAAGAGAGAGCTCCCTTGGCAGAGCATGAGAGACAGCGTCTCGTCCATGAACTGCATATCCACCAGATCGAACTGGAGATGCAGAATGATGAACTGCGCCGAACCCAGCTGGAGCTTCAGGACCTCAACAAGATGTTGGATGCTCGCATATCTCAGGCCGTAGACGAACTGCGCCTAAAGGACCAGATGCTGATTCTGCAGGACCGTTTGGCGGTCATGGGGGATATGATCAACAATATTGCCCATCAATGGCGCCAGCCGTTGAACACCATGGCGCTCCTGGTCCAACAGTTGCCGCTCTTTCATGATTCCGGCAAACTCAGCAAGGCGCTTCTGGACGAAAATACCGCAAAGACCATGAAGCTGATCGAGCACATGTCGCAAACCATTAATGACTTCAGGGATTTTTTCAGATCAGACAAGGAAGCCGATGACTTCAGGGTTCACCAGGTGATCGATCATACCTTGTCGCTCATTGGTGAGAGCTTCAAGGAACTCAATATCAGCATAGTTGTCGAGAGGGATGGTGAGCCGGCAATTTTCGGCTATGCCAACGAATATGCCCAGGTCATCCTGAATCTGCTGATAAACGCTCGTGATGCGCTGGTTGCAAGCAAAGCAGACCCTGCCTGGATTTCGCTCCGGCTCTTTACGCAAGGCGGTAAAGCGATCGTTACTGTTACCGATAACGGCGGTGGCATTGCCGAAGAGATCATGCCCAGGCTGTTCGATCCCTATTTTACGACCAAGGGCCCGGACAAAGGGACCGGCATCGGCCTGTTCATGTCAAAAACCATCATCGAGAAAAATATGGATGGGCGGCTGACGGTGCGCAATACTGACAGTGGCGCGGAGTTCAGGATCGAGGTCTGACTGCGGTGGCAAGCTGCAGAATCTCGTCCACCCGGGCGCTATCCAGGGTCTCTTCTTCCTGAAGGGCCGCTGCCAGCACATCAAGACGATCCCTGTTATCTCTCAGTAGCTCATCGGCTGCCTCTTCTTCATGCAGGATAATGGCGGTAATCTCCTGGTCGATCCTCCAGGCCATCTCTTCAGAAAATCCCTTTTCTTCTGCCAGTTTGCGCCCGAGAAACGGGTGCTCTTCACCGCGGCTGAAGGTGACCGGCCCGACCTTTTCGCTCATGCCCCACTGGCAGACCATTTTCTCGGCCAGGTCGGTAACCATTTTCAGGTCGCTCTGGGCGCCGGTGGAGACTTCGCCGAAGACCAGCCGCTCGGCAGAGCGACCGCCAAGGGCCACGCAGATCCGTTTTTCGAGATAGCTCCGCGGGTAATGGTAGCGGTCGTCCTCCGGGAGTTGCTGGGTGATGCCCAGTGCCATGCCGTGGGGGATGATGGTGACCTTGTGGATCGGGTCGGTGCCCGGCAGCAGCCTGGCAATCAGGGTGTGTCCAGCCTCATGGTAGGCGGTGATCCGTTTCTCATTGTCGGAAATGACCATTTTCCGCTCGCCCCCCATCAGCAGCTTGTCCTTGGCCTGCTCCAGGTGGGCCATGGTGACGGTTGCGGCATTCTCCCGTGACGCCAGGATGGCTGCCTCGTTTACCAGGTTCTCCAGGTCGGCGCCGGTCATGCCGGGAGTTCCCTTGGCAATGGTTATGTAATCGATCTCTTCAGCCATGGTGATCTTACGGGTATGAACCCTTAAGATCTTTTCCCGGTCTCGCCAGTCGGGACGCTCGATCACCACATGCCGGTCGAAGCGGCCGGGGCGGAGCAGCGCCGGATCAAGCACGTCAGGGCGGTTGGTGGCTGCCAGCACAATGACCTCCTCGTGCTGGTCAAAACCGTCCATCTCCGAGAGGAGCTGGTTAAGCGTCTGCTCCCGCTCGTCATGGCCGCCGCCGAACCCTGTACCGCGGCTGCGCCCTACGGCATCGATCTCGTCGATAAAGATGATGCTTGGCGACCCTTTTTTGGCGCTGCTGAAAAGGTCTCTGACCCGGCTGGCACCGACGCCAACGAACATCTCGATAAACTGGGAGGCAGAGATGGTGAAAAAGTTGACCCCGGCCTCTCCGGCCACTGCCCGGGCCAGCAGCGTTTTGCCGGTTCCAGGAGGGCCGACCAGCAGTACCCCCTTCGGCACCTTGCCGCCAATGCGGCGAAAATGTGCCGGTTCCTTCAGATAATCGACAATCTCCTTCAGCTCCTGCTTGCTGTTCTCCATGCCAGCGACATCTTCAAAGCTAACATTGACCTTCTCCCCGGTGCCGTACATCTTGGCTCCGGATTTGGCAAAGTTGCCAAACATCCCTGCCGGCCCCTGGTTGCGGGCATTGCGCGATAAGTACCACCAGGCGCCAATGATCAGCAGCAAGGGGAGCATGGCGATCAGAATGGAAAAAAAAGGCGATGCTTCGGGAGATACGGCCGTGATCTCCACCTTTTTATCGGCCAGTTCGGCAAGCAGCCCTGGGTCTGCTATTGCCGGCATCGTTGTGGTAAAGGCGCCTACTTCCCTGGTGACCTCTTTACCTTGCACCATCCCCGGCAGCTGGACCTTTTTCAGGAATTCACCGCTGGTCGCTGTCCCCTTGAACCTGACTTTTTTCAGGTTATTGGCGGCAAGTTCACTGCGGAAGCGGCTGTAGCTGATCTCAGCACTCTGGTTGATATTGCTCTGGAAATAGCTGTAACCGAGATTAAAAAGGATCGCGATTACCATCATCAGCATAAAGGTGCGCCAGGTAGACGGGTTCATGGGTTGGTCCTTGCCTGAAAGATCGTTGCTATTTTACAAGTGTAGCATTTAACTGGTGCTTTGCTTTTTATCTTATTGTTGGGCAGCTTCTGCGGAAGATACAAGAAAGCCCTCGCAATGCTCAAAACAAGCATCGAGGGCCAGTTGAGGATTAGTCTTCTCTCTCCCGCCTTAATGAGCTATGTCACACCACCGATGATGCATGGCTTCATAACCAACGGTGAAATTAAATGCCTCATAAAGGCCACACAGCCCGACTAATGCATAGACGACCCGCGTAATTGCAGTTGCTTCACCAAAAAGCGCTCCTACCAGATTAAAGCCGAAGAACCCTACCAGCCCCCAGTTCAGAGCACCAATAATGAGTAAACTGGTAACAATGATATCCAGCACTTTCATAAACTCACCTTCTTTCCTTTTTCCGAGAGTTGTCACTCACCGGATTGCCTGCTTCTTCTGTTATTATTATACGCCTCACAGGGTAAAAGTTAAATAAATCAGTGTGTTAAATTATGTTATGGTGCTCGACCAGTGACTTCAAACTCCGGTGGGCAGCCAGGTAGCGGGTATCCTCAGCATAGGTGGCCGGATAGATTTGCGGCACCGGTTGGTGTGCCAGTGCGCTATCCACATTAGCGAATGTGAAGTAGCAGGAGTTGGAAAGCGCCTTGGTGGTACGGTCGCGGCTGGTTCGCTCGATGCTGGCCTCAACACAGATAAAGCTATCGCGGGTGTAGATCACCCGCGAGGTAAAGTGGAGCGTATCGCCGATTCGCACCGGCTGAAAGAAGTTGATCCTGGTAACAGCCGCAATTATCGAGCGATCAGGGGCCACTTGGTCGGAGCAGATGGCTGAGATCTCAAATGCTTTCCTGATAAGATAGCCGCCGAAGATGGAGCGAGGAACATTCTCCTTTTCCGGATACATCCGTTCCCAGGAATCGGTGACCAGGCGACCGGCCTTGTACCCCCTGAAGCATGCCTCATCCTGGACTCGTCGCCCAGCTGATAAATCCGGTTCATCCAAGGCCTGGTGAAGCTTGACGAGCATTTCGAACTCCTCGCGCGAGGGAGGCTCTGACAGCAATGTTTGCTGCCGCTGGTACTCTTCACGACTGGCCACGGCCTTGGCGGCCCGTTTCTGTTCCGTTGCGTCCAGATACTCCAGCGGCGGCAAGGCAACGCTGGTCGCGTTGTCGCCAGTGCCGGAGCGGGCAACCATGGTGAAATGGCAAGAGGCGATATGGTTGACCGGGTCGCCCGGTTGCTCTACCCGGATGCCGACCACGAGGGACGAGCGCCCCACATGGTTGATGCGGGCATGGAAGGCGATGTCACGGGTCAGGTCAGCCGCGTGACGGACATAAATGTCGTCGATGGCAGCCGTTACCACTCGTGCCTCGGGATGATAGCGGTTCACATAGTTAAGCGCCGTCTCTTCGGCGATTTTATCCAGTACCTCCAGCAGGAGGCCGAAGCGGAGGTTCCCCTGAATCGGCTCATCCAGCACCATGAAACGGCGGCGCAGTTCCGGAGAACTCCCAAGTGCCAGTGTCTGATGAAAGGTTGTATCGTTGGGTCTGGGCATGGTTTGGTTCCTGTGTTCCATGATGGACTTAATAAATGAGGACGTCTGAATCAAGGCAGACTTTGACAACATGCGGATCAAAGTGTGTACCTGATAGTGATCGGAGGTGTTCACGTACCTTTTCTACCGACCAGGAGGAGCGGTAGCGGCGGTCTGATCTCAGGGCATCCCAGACGTCAACCACGGCAAAGATGCGCGCAGCAAGGGGGATCTGGTCGCCTTTCAAGCCGAGCGGGTAACCGGTGCCGTCCCACTTTTCATGATGGGAGTAGGGGATGTCGAGTGCCGAGCGCAGGTAGCGGATGGGGGAGAGCATTTCAAAGGCAAAAGCGGTGTGATTCCTCATTACAACCCATTCTGCTTCGGTCAGCGAATCGTGTTTTAACAAAATCGCGTCCGGAATAGCCATCTTGCCGATGTCGTGCAGCAGTGCGCCCCAGCGGACCTGCACCAGCTCTTCAT
The DNA here is from genome assembly GCF_018476885.1 of Geoanaerobacter pelophilus. NCBI lineage: Bacteria > Pseudomonadati > Thermodesulfobacteriota > Desulfuromonadia > Geobacterales > Geobacteraceae > Geoanaerobacter > Geoanaerobacter pelophilus. Next base: position 1,128,977 of record NZ_JAHCVJ010000001.1, on the reverse strand, counting down.
CGCTCAATCCGAACAGGCGCGCCAGTTTTACGGTCAACACCGCAACCCGCTGGGTGTGCCCTTCAGTCTCATTGTCGCGCAGTTCCAGCGCCCGCGACCAACCTTCGATGGTGGCGTTATAGGCCTGGGCCAGTTCGATGTTAGAGCGCTGCAGGTTGTCGAACAGGGTGACATTATCGATAGCAATTGCGGCCTGGGCCGCCAGTGCTTTGAGGAAATCGAGCCAGTTTTCATCGTGTGACTGGGGAGAACGATGAAAAACTTCCAGCACCCCCATGAGCTGGCCTTTCGCTATCAATGGCACACCGAAGTAACTGACAAATTCTTCACCAGCTAACAGGATTTCACCCAGAAAGCTGTCGTGTTCTTTTGTCAGATCAGGGACATGGACCATGCTCCGTTCCTGTGCTGCGCCACCGGCATACCCTTCGCCCAGCGGCTGACGTACATGTTCAATGGTTTTGGTGTTAAAACCGCGGCCAGCGACAAATTCCAGCGTCCGTGATTGGGGGTTGAACAGCAGGACGTCAGCAGCGTCAACCTCCAACTGGACAATGACATGGGTAAGGAGTGTGGTCATGCTGAGATTCAAATCAAAGCTGAAATTGATGGCGCGGTCTATTTCAACCAAAGCGGTCAGATGTTCCAGGTGCCGTTGTATCCGTTCCTCCGCACACTTGATATTGCTGATGTCCGCTAAGGTGACCACAACCTGCCGCAACTGCTCGTCACTGCCAAACTCGGGATAGGCATTCACCAGCACCCATGATTCTTCGTCAGTGCCGCGGATGATCCCCATGACAAAATTCTTAAGCAGATGTCCCGAGGCAACTACCTGATTGACCGGTAACTCCTCTTCTGTCAGCCGAGTGCCGTCCTCGTGGACGAAGTGCCAGTACGGATCGCCAGCGCCTTTGCCCAGCATCTGATCCGGTGACTTGCCGAGTAGTTGCGAGGCTTCGGGGTTACACATGACGATCCGGGTATCAGGGGCATGGACAACAACACCGATGGGAAGATGTTTGATCAGCAGCCAGTGATCTTCAAGATTTTCGATCAGCGACCAGTTCGCTTCGTCCTTCGCCCGTAAGGCGGCTTCGGCCCGCTTGCGGTCGCTGATGTCACGGATGTTGCACTGGATGACCTTTTCCTCGCCGACCAGATAGACGTTGCTGACGAATTCAACCGGCACCAGACGACCGCCTTTGGTTTTGAGCGGCAGGTTTTCGTAGCGGATATACTTGTTCTTCTGCAGTGCCAGGAAGGAATTTCTGCTGGCCTCGACATCCTTGAACGCGCCGACTTCCCAGAGTTTCTTTTCCACAAACTCTTCCCGCGAGTACCCCAGCATCTCGATCAGATAGGGGTTGACGTCACTGATCAATCCCGTCTCGGCATTGAGGATCAAAATACCGTCCTGGGCGGTTTCGAAGAGGCGGCGATAACGCAGTTCCGAATTTATGAGCGACTGATCTATCCCGGACAGGTCTGAGAAGGGCGTTCTTGCTGGTGCTTTTATCATTGTTCCATGGTGTTTCATGGGTATCGTCCCTTGATCTACGATTCCTTCTGTAACGATTTGTCCTGATACATCCGTTCATCCCCGAGTTTTAACGCCTTGGCGAGCTGTTCTTTGTTTTCTGCGGACGCAATGCCGAAGGCGATGCTAACCTGGCCATTGATGATTTCAGGGGAGTTCTTGACCCTCATGACCGCTTCTTCTGCAACCTTTTCGTCTGTTCCCGGAAGAAGCACGGCAAACTCGTCTCCGCCGATACGGGCAACGATGTCCTCCCCCCTGAAGGCATGCAGGATAATCCGCGCCGCTGAACGGATCAGATTATCCCCTGCGGCATGTCCCAAGGTATCGTTAACTGCTTTGAGGTCGTTGACATCTGCCATGACGATACTCAGGGGAAACATCCTGCCATGGGCAAGCCGCTCTAGTTCTTCATCGAAAAACGCCCGGTTATAGAGACCGGTCAAGCTATCGTGAGTGCTGACGTGACGGAGCGCCTCTTCTATTTCTTTACGGTCGGTAATATCTTCCATGGCCAGCAGGATAATATGCGAGCCGATATTTTCCCGGAAAATCTGCCGGGCGTTGAGCAGAATGATCTTGCGACCGATCCCCTGGAAATCATGCTCGACTTCATAGCCATTGAATACGGTATCGTGGGGAAGGATTTCCTCAAAGAGTATTCGCAGTTTGGGGATGTCCCATTGCCGGTTACCGAGGTCATAGATGAAATTGCCGATGGTTGCTTCCGGCGTTACCTTGAAGGTTTCATAGAAGCTTTGGTTGGCAGTGAGAATCTTCAGGTCGGCATCCAGCACTACCAGCGGCTCACGCACGGTTTCGACAATATCCTCGGCATATTCCCTGGCATCCTGGATTTCCGTTTCCAACCGTTTGCGGTCGGTAATATCTTCCATGGCCAGCAGAATTATATGGGAGCCGATATTTTCCCGGAAAATCTGCCGGGCATTGAGCAGAATGGTCTTGCGACCGATCCCCTGGAAATCATGCTCGACCTCATAGTCATTGAATACGGTATCGTGGGGGAGGATCTCCTCAAAGAGAACCCTCAGTTTGGGGATGTCCCATTGCCGGTTGCCGAGGTCATAGATGAAATTGCCAATGGTTGCTTCCGGCGTTACCTTGAAGGTGGCATAGAAGCTTTGGTTGGCGGTGAGAATCTTCAGGTCGGCATCCAGCACTACAAGCGGCTCGCGCACGGTTTCGACGATATTTTCGGCATATTCCTGGGCTTGCCGCAGCTCGGCATTCTGCCTCTCCATCTCGATCCGGTAGACCTCAAGTTCATGGATGAGCCTTTGATACTCTTCCTTTGCCCGGTGGTGGCGCTCAGTCGCAGTTTCCGTCGGCAAACACTCTTCAGCCTGGCGACGCAGTTTTGCTTCCGGCGCTCCCTTGTCCTTATCGATATCCATACCGGTCCTTTTACTTGTGTATTTCAGGCTGCTGCGTGATCGTCGTCAGCGCCGGCCACGGTCGCGGCGCCATGTTTTGATGGCAATGATGATTGCCCATAAAACCCCGGCGATAATCATCGCTTGCCCTGCATCGTGGTGCCACCCGGCGTCCTGGGGTGCGGCAATCATCAGCCCGCCGGCGATCATGAGCGCCGCAGAGATGATGGCGCCGGTGAGTCGTTCGAGATTGCGGCTGATGCGGCCTCCCAGCGCTTCCACCGCCGGAGCCTGCAACCGGCCCAGATTTCCTTCAGCGATACGTCGCAACACCCGGCGTGTGTCGCCCGGGGCATCGATTATCAGGCGCTCCATTTCACGCGCCAGCTTGCCGGTCTTTTCCTTTACCCGCTCCAGAGAGAAGTGTTGCGCCGTCAGGCGTGAGATCTCTTCTCGAAACGAAGCCAGATAGTCATGGTCCGGGTCGAGTTCCCTGATCATTGATTCCAGGATGACAAAGGTACGCGTCAGCAGGAAAAACTCGCCGGGGTTGTGGACTCCGTGACGGCTGCCGGCACGCAGCAGCGAATCGAAGGCATCACCGATGGACACATCTGCCAGGTCGTTCCGGTGGATTTCATGGAGCACAGATTTTATGTCCACCATCAGTGCCGCACGGTTGACCTTTTCGCTCCCCTGTGGTGCCATTTCAAGGTAGGCTTCGGTGGCGCCTCGCGCATCACCTTTGACGACCGCTTCAAGTAGCAGCGTCAGAGAGTTGCGCATCGGCTCGTCCAGTTCGCCGGTCATGCCGAAATCGAGCAGGGAGAGCCGGCCATCAGGAAGAACCAGCACGTTGCCGGGATGGGGATCGGCGTGAAACAACCCCTCTTCGAAGATCGTTTGCAGGGTCAGCCGCACCAGGGTATTGATCAAACGAGGCATCTCTTCCGGATGCTCACTGGCGTAGAGATCCACCCGTTCGCCGGGCGAAAACTCCATGGTTAGTATGTTTCCGGTCGAATACTTCGCTATTACGTCCGGTATCCAGAGATCGGGAATGTCTGCCAAAGCGGTGCGAAAGAGCATTATTGAACGCGCTTCGAGGCTGAAATCGGTTTCCCGGTTCAGGCTGTCGGCAAACTCTCTGACCAGAACCGGGAGATCAAGGGCAAGCAGACGCGGGAACAGTTTTTCCACCAGCGCTACCAGGTAGGTCAACGCCGCAATATCCGTGGCAATCATCGCTTCTAGGCCGGGCCGCTGCACCTTGACAGCCACGTGACGGCCGTCGATCAGTGTTGCCTCATGGACCTGGGCGATGGTAGCGGCGGCGAGCGGCGCTTCACTGAACGATGCAAACAGTTTTGCCAGCCCGGCACCCAGTTCGCTTTCTACTGTGGCGCGCACCGCTTCAATGCCCAGGGCCGGCAGTTGATCGTGCAACTGCTCCAACTCATTGATATAGGCGTCCGGTAGCAAGTCACGCCGCAATGCGAGCACTTGGCCGAATTTGAGAAAAGTTAGGCCCAACTCTTCGAAGGTTTCCCGGACCTCATGCGGTGGAGGCCAATGGTTTTTGCCGCGTAACGCCCCCAGGAACTGGTGTCGGACAAGGACCCGCACGATTTGCATCAGTCGCGGCGCTGCTCGTAGCAGGCTGCTCTTTTCCGGGTCTATCATTACCGCCATGCGTTTCTCCCTGTTACCATCTTGTGATTCACTGTTTCACTCATCTCTGGCCCAGAAAAATATGATCTGTGGGGTAGTGGAGCTGTGCTCATTGATCAGTTGCTGGGTGCTGACCAGCTCCCAGCCAGACTTGCCCATTTGGTCCAGATGGGCCTCCAGATCAAGGGCTAACAGGTCATTTACCGGATAATGCTTGATTGTGAATGAATAAGCCTTTGTCATGGTTGCCTCCGGTCAGTCTCTTTCCCAGAAGAAATGGTAATAGCCGCTCTCTTTGACGACCGTAACCATTTTCCACCCTTCCTGGGCCACCTGGTTCAGATGCTGAACCATCCCTTCACGGATGATCTGGGTGGTCGGTGGTTCGTGCAGAGTAATGGTGTACTCTTTGGCCATGTGGCTGCTCTCCTTAATAGCTGGAATGATTGTTTGCGCTACTGATTCAGCATCAATCGTGCCCTTTTGCTGATTGGGAATTAGTGTACAAATTTGAATAGTTATAAAGTATTTCCCCTGGGTTCTCCCCGGCATGCTGCGGCACTATGATCCTCAATCCTGCGCTGGCAGAGGATAACCTGCTGATATTACGTTTTTTATTCTCGGTGTTCGTGATGTGTCTACTGCAATAAATGTTGCAGGTTTGATTGTTGTTTGTTTCGTGTGTTAAATTTGTTTCCCTTGTATAATCAGGATATTGCCTGCTTGGTTTCAGTAACTGTTTACTGGCACGTTAGTTGCCGGTTAATCTGAAGATGGCGAGTGCCGTCTTGTCTTTGTCTGTCCAGAGAGTGACAGACTGTAAAGGAGATTGTTATGAGCAATAGAGACGAATACATCCGCAAGATGCAGGTCAAACTGGATGAGTGGAATCGGGAAATCGACTTGTTGACTGTCAAGGCAGGCGGTGTAGCGACAGATGTCAAGAAGGAGTACCTCCAGCAGATTGAAGCCCTTAAGGTGAAGCAGGCAGCTGCTAGGCAGAAAATCGAAGAGCTTCAGCAGGCAGGGGAAAGCGCCTGGGAAGACCTGAAGTCTGGCATAGAGCTGGCCTGGACCGCCATGGGTGAGGCCATCAACTCGGCCAGGTCCCGCTTCAAGTAACGCGACACTCTTTGTGAGGTAATGGCCTATGAAAATTCTGATGATACTGACGTCACACGATGAACTTGGAGCCACTGGCAAAAAGACCGGATTCTGGTTGGAGGAGTTTGCTGCTCCATACTATGTTTTCAAAGATTTTGGAGCTGAAATCACCATTGCAACTCCAAAAGGGGGACAACCTCCCCTTGATCCGAAAAGTGAGGAAAAGGATTTTCAGACCACGGCAACATTGCGATTCAGAGCGGATAAGGAAGCCCAGGCAGCTCTAGCCAATACCGCAATGCTGCAGGATATTTCACCGGATGACTACGATGCGCTGTTTTATCCCGGTGGTCACGGACTGTTATGGGATCTTTCCGAGGATAAGTATTCCATTGCTCTGATCGAAACCATGTACGCTCAAGGCAAACCTGTTGCTGCAGTGTGTCACGCGCCAGGGGTATTGCGCCACGCCAAGTCGCTGGATGGTTCGCCACTGGTGCAGGGGAAATCGGTAACCGGGTTTTCTAACTCGGAGGAAGCTGCCGTTGGTCTGACTGATGTTGTGCCGTTTCTTGTAGAAGATGAATTGAAGAAAAATGGCGGGAATTATTATAAAGGTGCTGACTGGCAATCATACATTGTTCGCGACGGTAATCTGTTCACTGGTCAGAATCCTGCGTCTTCAGAGGCATTGGCAAATACGGTACTGGCACAACTTTGATCACTTTCCCATCTAACTAGAGCAGGAGTGGAGACAACAATGAGCATTCTTTTTTCACCGTTGCAGCTGCAAACCATTACCTTTCGCAATCGAATCTTCGTTTCTCCCATGTGCCAGTACTCCAGCCGCGACGGATTTCCCAATGACTGGCATCTGGTTCATCTCGGCAGTCGTGCCGTGGGTGGTGCGGGATTGGTTATGGTTGAGGCAACGGCGGTGAGTCCGGAGGGGCGCATCAGTCCTGATGACAGCGGCATCTGGAGTGACGCCCATGCTGTGGCCTTTGCTCCCATCACCGACTTTATCAAGAGGCAAGGTGCCGTTCCGGGGATTCAACTCGCTCATGCCGGCCGCAAGGGGTCATGTTCTCTCCCCTGGCTGGGGGGCGGTCCCTTGGGTATGGACGCATGCGGCTGGCAGCCTGTTGCGCCAAGCGCCGTTCCTTTTGACCTGGGCCATCCTGTTCCCCGTGCCTTGTCTCTGGAGGAGATGGACGAGGTGGAAGGCCAGTTCCGCGCAGGCACCAGGCGGGCATATGCCGCAGGGTTCCAGGTGGTTGAGCTGCACATGGCTCATGGTTACCTGCTCCATGAGTTTCTCTCGCCATTGGTCAACCGTCGGGATGACAACTATGGCGGCTCTTTGGCAAACAGGCTGCGTTTTCCGCTGCGGGTGGCCCGGGCGGTGCGGGATGAGTGGCCGGCGGAGCTGCCGCTGTTTGTGCGGATTTCCGCCGCCGATTGGGTGGAGGGTGGCTGGGACATTGACCAGTCGGTGGTGCTGGCCAGAGAGCTGAAGCAGATCGGTGTGGATCTGATTGACTGTTCCTCCGGGTTTGCCGTGCCCAATGAGCCGGTGCCTTTCGGCCCCGGTTTCCAGGTTCCTTTTGCTTCGCGGGTCAGGGCTGAAGTCGGCATTGCCACTGGCGCAGTCGGCTACATTACCGAACCGGTTCAGGCGGAACAGATTGTCGCCACCGGCCAGGCTGATGCTGTTTTGCTGGCGCGACAGATGCTGCGCGATCCTTACTGGCCGCTCCATGCGGCCAAGGTGCTGCATGCCGAGGCGCCCTGGCCGAACCAGTACTTGCGGGCCAAATAGTCGGTCTCCGCTTGAAAACCATGCTGCCCCAATTTTTACATATCATTTACATTGATCGCGATGACAGCCGGGCAAACAGGTTTATAATTTACAGACAGATCTCCTCTCATTAAGCTGATGGGGGTTGTCAAATGAAGATCCTCCTGGTGTACCCTTACTATCCGGACACTTTCTGGAGTTTCCGGCATGCCTTGAAATTCATCAACAGAAAGGCCAGCTTTCCGCCTCTGGGGCTGCTGACCGTGGCTGCCATGCTCCCGATCTCCTGGGACAAGAAGCTGGTCGATATGAACGTCAGGCCGCTTGCCGACGAGGAGCTGCTCTGGGCGGATTACGTCTTTATCAGCGCCATGACCATTCAACGGGAATCGGTGCGAGAGGTGCTCTCACGTTGCCGTCACCTCGGGGTAAAGACCGTTGCCGGCGGCCCGCTTTTTACCTCCTGTTACGACGATTTCCCGGACGTGGACCATCTGGTGCTGGGCGAAGCCGAACTCACCCTCTCTCCGTTCCTGGAGGATCTGCAGAGAGGGGAGCCACGGCATCTCTACGCCGACGAACGGCGGGCCGAGATGAGGACAACCCCGATCCCGCTTTGGGAACTGGTCGATGTCCGGAAGTATGCCGCCATGAATATCCAGTATTCGCGGGGGTGCCCGTTTGATTGCGAATTCTGCGACATTACCCAGCTCTTTGGCCGCAAGCCCCGCAGTAAAACCGGCGAGCAGATCATCGCCGAGCTGGCAAGCCTCCATGCCCTGAACTGGCGCGGCGCCGTATTTTTTGTCGATGACAACTTCATCGGCGACCGGGCCAAGCTGAAAGGGGAGATCCTGCCCGCCATTACCGCCTGGATGGAAGAGCACGGGCGGCCGTTCTATTTTTACACCGAGGCCTCCATCGACCTGGCAGACGATGACCGACTTATGGCGCAGATGGTCAGGTCAGGATTCGAGGAGGTCTTTATCGGCATCGAGACACCCCATGATGACGGCCTTGCCGAGAGCGGCAAGTCGCAAAACCGGAACCGCGACCTGCTGGCGTCGGTCAAACGTATCCAGCGGGCCGGTCTGCAGGTGCATGGAGGGTTCATTGTCGGTTTCGACAGCGACCTGCCGACGATCTTTGAGCGGCAGATCCGTTTCATCCAGGAGAGCGGCATCGTCACCGCCATGGTCGGCATTCTCACCGCCCTGCGCGGCACCAGGCTCCACCAGCGTCTGCAGCGGGAGGGCCGGCTGTTGGGGACCGCCACCGGCAACAACACGGCGATCACCCTCAATTTCACCCCGCGCATGGAGCCGGAAGCTCTCATCGATGGCTACCGAACCGTCCTTGACAGCATCTACCTCCCTAAAAACTATTATCACCGGGTGATCAAGCTGCTCAGGGAGTACCGGCCGCAGCATCTGGCAAAGTTTCGCCTGCAGCAAGGATACCTGGGGGCGCTGTTCAAATCGGTGCTGTTCTTAGGGGTTATCGGCCGGGAACGTTTTCATTTCTGGAAACTCTTCTTCTGGTCGCTGGCACGGCGGCCGCGGCTCTTCCCGCTAGCCATAACCTATGCCGTCTACGGGTTCCACTTTAGAAAGGTCGCGGAAAAGATCCGGGAGAGCGGAGTGTTCGCTGCCGCGGGGTATGGGGTAGAAAGTGCCACGGTCCCTGGCAGCGTGAAGTGACATCTCCTGTTGCTCGCAATGGACAAAGGCAGGTCTAGCGTTTAATCTGCAATAGAAGCAAGGCTTACAGGACTGTCGATAAAGGGAGCGATGACAATGGAAACGCGCGCGACAAAAACCATAATTCTGCATGAAGGGGATCCGGAGCAGAAGCGGGCCGAAATCCTCGACTATTTCCACAAAACTTTCGATATCGACGAAAAACTCTACGACACCCTCAAATACGATGACACCTTTTATCTGCGGGCTGACCGGCTGCGCCACCCGCTGATCTTCTATTTCGGCCACACCGCCACCTTTTTCATCAACAAGCTGACCATTGCCCGGGTCATCGAACAGCGGATCAATCCCAAGTACGAGTCGATGTTTGCCGTGGGAGTTGACGAGATGTCTTGGGACGACCTGGACGAGCGGCACTATGACTGGCCGACCCGCCAGCAGGTGAAGGCTTACCGTGACCAGGCCCGCGAGCTGGTGGACGGGCTGATCCGGAAGCTGCCGCTCTCCCTTCCCATAAACTGGGAATCCCCCTGGTGGGGGATCATGATGGGGATCGAGCATGAACGGATCCACCTGGAGACCTCATCGGTGCTGATCCGCCAGCTCCCTATCGATCAGGTAGTGCAGCTGCCGGAGTGGGAGATCTGCCGCGAAGCCGGGGAGCCGCCGGCCAACCGGTTGTTGCCGGTGGCCGGAGGCAAGGTGGTGCTGGGCAAGCAGAGGAATCACCCGCTCTACGGCTGGGACAACGAGTACGGTCTCCACGAAGCCGAGGTTGCCGGGTTCAAGGCTGCTGAATACCTGGTGTCTAACCGGGAATTCCTGGCATTTGTCGAGGCCGGCGGCTACCTGGAAAGGCAATGGTGGACCGAGGAAGGATGGCACTGGCGGGAATTCAAGCAGGCCGAGCAGCCGCTGTTCTGGATAAGGAACGGGGCTGGTTGGCAGTTGCGCACCATGGCGTCGGTGATTGATCTGCCCTGGAACTGGCCGGTTGAGGTCAATTATCTGGAGGCCAAGGCGTTCTGCAACTGGAAATCGGCGCAAACGGGATTGCCGGTCCGGCTTCCCACCGAGGATGAGTGGAACCGGCTGCGCGATCTCTGTGCTATTCCGGATCAGCCCTACTGGCAGCAGGCGCCGGGCAATATCAACCTGGAACAGTGGGCGTCATCCTGTCCGATCGATCGTTTCAAAACCGGTGATTTTTATGACGTGCTGGGGAATGTCTGGCAGTGGACCGAAACCCCGATCTACCCGTTTCATGGCTTTGAGATCCACCCCTGGTACGATGATTTCTCCACCCCCACTTTTGACACCAGGCACAACCTGATCAAGGGGGGATCGTGGATCTCCACCGGCAACGAGGCGACCCGGGACTCGCGTTACGCCTTCCGCCGCCACTTCTTCCAGCATGCCGGATTCCGCTACGTCGAGAGCGCAGCGCCGATCGAGATCCATCAGGACCAGTACGAAACCGATACCCTGGCGGCCCAGTATTGTGACGCCCACTACGGACCGGAGCATTTCGGCGTCCCCAATTTCCCGGCAACCGTTGCCGCGATCTGCCTGGAGCTGCTGGCCGATCGTCCCAAAGCTCATGCCCTGGATCTGGGGTGCGCGGTGGGGCGGGCGTCCTTTGAACTGGCCCGGGGCGGCTTTAGCCGGGTGACAGGGCTGGATTTTTCCACCCGCTTCTTCCGGCTGGCAGCGCGGATGCAGGAAGAGGGGTATCTGCGCTATGAACTTCCTGAAGAAGGGGACGTGGTCTCATTCCACGAGATTGATCTGGCGGCGCTGGGGCTGGCAGGTATTCGCGAGCAGGTCGATTTCTATCAGGCCGATGCCTGCAACCTGCCGGAAAAATTCACCGGCTACGACCTGGTGCTGGCAGCCAACCTGATCGACCGGCTCTATTCGCCACGCAAGTTTCTGGCGACTATCCATGAGCGGTTGAACCCCGGTGGGCTGCTGGTGATCACCTCACCCTGTACCTGGCTGGAGGAGTATACCAAGAAGGAAGAGTGGCTGGGAGGCTATCGCGATAGCGGTGAGCCGGTCTGGACCCTGGATGGCCTGAAAGAGGCGTTGGCGCCACATTTTAGCCTGCTCGGAGCGCCGCGCGACGTCCCGTTTGTCATTCGGGAAACCCGGCGCAAGTTCCAGCACAGCATTGCCGAACTGACAGCGTGGCAGCTGAGATAGAACTTGAATGCAGGACCGCAGATACAATGCTATTATTGGTCCAATATGACGACACTTTCAGCGGCGTGGCACGAAACCTTAGCTCTTCCGCCATTCTGGCACCTGTGCGGCATTGTCTTCGTTTTCCTGTTGATGGTTGCCAGACGGCTCGTGCTTCGGAGCGGTGTTTTCCTGATCTTCTTTTGGTCGTTTCTGCCGACTCTGGCGCATGAGTGTTCTCATTACCTCATGGGGCGGCTCTGCCGGGCACGGCTGCAGGGCTTTACCCTGTTGCCCCGGTCAGATAATGGGAAACTGGTCCTTGGGTCGGTAAGTTTTCACAACCTGAACCCGCTGACAGCCCCGTTGGTGGCCCTCTCTCCGTTGCTGCTGCTCGGTGTTGCCTATTTCCTGTTTTGCTACTGGACGACGTTGTTCCGGGCAAGTGTATCCTCGACCATCGGCTTATATGCGATGATGTACCTGCTTGTCTATGGAGCTATTCCGTCAACGACCGACCTGAAGGTGGCGTTCAATTGGAAAAGTGTGCTGCTTTATGGTAGTGTCGGATACCTTGTCTACCTCGCCTGCCATGGGATTGCCCGTTGACCTGCAGAGGCTAGTGGATACTCTGGCAGCTATGTTGATTTGAGATATGGAGTTTGCGATGAAGAGAAAATTTTTTGGCGCTATTTTTTGTCTGCTGCTGGCGGCCCTTTCAGGGTGTGCCTTTGTTAACGTGCCTCTGGTACAAAAGCCCAGCCCATTGGAAGAGCAGGTCCTTGAAGGGGACGGCACCAAGAAAATCCTGCTGCTTGAAATCAACGGCACCATCTCCGAACAGGAAAAATCAGGAGGGCTGATCGGCAAGCCGGCGCCGTCAATGGTGTCCTATATCCGCGAATCCCTGCTCAAGGCCGAACAGGACAAGAACCTTGCCGCTATCATCCTGCGGATAAACTCACCGGGCGGGACCATCACTGCCAGCGATATCATTCACCATGACCTCACTGAGTTCAAAAAACGGAAAAAGGTCCCGGTCATCGCCTGTATCATGAGTGTTGGCGCCTCGGGCGCCTATTATATTGCCTCTGCTGCCGACGAAATCATTGCCCATCCCACAGCTATTACCGGCAGCATCGGTGTCATCCTGGTAAAGTTCAACGTTGAAGGGTTGATGGCAAAGATCGGCGTTGCAGAGCAGACCATCAAGTCGGGGGACAAGAAAGATATCATGTCCATCTTTCGCAAAGCCACTCCTGAAGAGGTTCGCCTTGGCCAGGAGATAATTGACCAGTTCTACGGGCGGTTTCTCGACGTTATCATGGCTCGTCCCGGCAATGCTCTGACTCGCGATGGACTGCGCCAGCTTGCTGATGGCAGAATTTACACCGCAGACCAGGCGCTACAAGCCAAGTTGATTGATAAAATCCGGTATCTTGACGAGGCAATAAAAGATTTGCGGGGTAAAGTTGGCGAGGAAGACGCGCGAGTTGTTACCTATTACCGTTCCGATAATTTCAAAGGGAGCATTTATTCCGGCGCAGCTGAGAAAGACGGCTTGGTAGAGTTGCTTGGAGGCAGTATGGGGGCTGTTTCGGGTGGTGGATACATGTACCTGTGGAGTCCCTGAAAATAGGCCCCGAAGGTATTGTTTGTAATTGATACGGGTTTTAAAATGAAGTTGCTTGTTGTGACACCAGCAATTCCTTTTCTGGCCGATTCATTGATTTGATCTGGGTCTCCCTCCTGGCGGCAGAAGATCGGCTGTGGCCCCTTTCCAGATAAACCACCTGAAGTGGCTGCCTGCCTCGAAAATACTTGGCTCCTCCCCCTGCCGCATGTTGCTGGAACCTTCTCTCCATGTCTGTAGTAATTCCCGTGTAAAGGGTGTCGTCAGAACAGAGGATGATATAGACCTGCCAGTTCATTGTGGCGCCATCGTGAATACTATCTTTCTGTCGCCGTGCACTCTCAAAGCCGGTCACTTTGACCCATGGCTCAGGAGGGCGTTATTTTCGATTGGGCATATCAACGGATTTATAAACTATTTCCGATACTGCCCTGATGATATCCGCCTGCTTCTCGCCATCATGCCCCTGGGTCAGGATTCCCAATATATATGGCCCTTTGGGGTGGTATACGATCCCAAACTCATGCAGTTGGTAAAGATTAGGATTTTCCTTGGTCCAATATTCGCCGAATTTCGACGCGAGTTTCACCCCTGGCGGAATCCCGGCAGCCATGCCTTGGGGAAAATCCTGAGAACTCATCATTTGCAGAGCCAATTCCGACATTTCCTTATTCAGGAAAGATGCATTATAGAGAATACGCAAAAATCCTGAATAGGTTCGGACCGTGATGGAATTGTGGTCGTAATCAGGATCGCTGGTAATGTCCATATTATCGAGGACATACTCGAACTCCTCCTGAGACATGACAGACCCGAGCAGCTTTAGCGCTTTATTGTCGGAGAACTGCATCATGTGTAGCAGCAGTTCTTCAATTGTATAGCTATGTCCCGACTGCAGTGTTTGCTCTGGTTTCAATTTCTGCGGTGGGCCGGTATAAATTTTTTCATCAAACGTAAGCTTGCTTTTGAGAACAGACGGGTCTTTCTCGGCACGCTTGAGCCAGGCAATCATGACCGGTACTTTCATCATGCTGGCCGGATGGTATTTCGCCCGTTCATTGATGCCGAACCAAGGGCCGTCCGACAAGTCCCGGTAGTAAACCGACATATTGCGGACGGCTCCGGATTTGATCTGTTGGTCTACGAACTTTGCCACCTTCTGCTTGAATGGTATCGGTTCCCGGTTCACCTCATATCCCTCGGGGAGTTCAACATCCAGTAACGGAGATATGTATTTAAAGCCGCTAAGCCTGGCGCGGCGCTCGGGCATGTTTGAGGAGCTGCGGTCATGCCAGTCGTGGGCATACCAGCCGGCGCCGAAGAGCAGAGCGGGAAAAACCAAGCAGATCACGATTCTTTTTACAGTTTGTCTAGTCATGACGACCGTAAATCCTAATGTCCCGCACTCTTTGCCGCTGCTATCAGTTTTCTCCCGAGTTCCCGTTGTTCGTCAGTCAGAGTTTCCTCCACTGCACCAGATACCGCAGCCTTGTCCTTGGCTGGGGGCGGATAGCCCTTTAGTTGTGCTAACTGTTGTGCATTGGCTTCTGCCCGTTTTTTTTGCTCCTTCAGCATTTGGTCAACAGCTTTCCGGTCCTCGTGGGCACTGTACATGATCAGCCCCTGAGCAATTGGGTAACTTATGCAGAAAAATGCTGCCAAGGCCATAAAACCTTCGACAACCACTTCGCTCGTCATGAAAAACAGTATGTAGCTCGCCGCTTCTAACAATTTTTGTACCTTGCAGTAATTTGTTGCAACAATTGTAAGCGTCTATCGGCAATATTCAACAGGATTTTTCTACGGTTTTTTTGAGCTCAAACAAAGGGGGGCTGCAAGCCATCTGTCTCAGCCGGTTGCTGATTTACTGTCCAAAGCTTCACGCACCTTGGCTGCCAGATCCGATAAGGAGAACGGTTTGGAGATAAAGTACACATGTTCATCAAGCACGCCATGGTGGGCAATGACGTCGGCTGTATATCCCGACATGAAAAGGCATTTGACCTTTGGGCAGAAAAACATCAGATTTTTGAAGAGATCCCTGCCATTCATCTCCGGCATGACCACATCGGTCATGAGCAGCTGAATTTCGTCAGCGTGTTCTTTTGCCAGCACAATTGCCTCATTCGGACTGTTTGCCGCCAATACTCGGTAGCCCTGCTTTTCGAGTAACTTCGTGGTCAACACCAGGATGCTCGGCTCGTCCTCTACCAGCAAGATGGTCTCTTGTCCCCTGGACAGCGGGCTCGCAGCATTCGCGGTACTTGCCTGCTGTTCATCGCTTTCATTACGGGGCAGATATACCCTGAATGTTGTCCCTTGACCCAGCTCGCTGTACACGGTGATAAAGCCGTTGTTTTGCCTGACAATGCCATACACCATTGCCAGGCCGAGACCGGTTCCCTCACCGACCCCTTTCGTGGTAAAGAACGGTTCAAAGATGTGTGCCATCGTTCCCTGGTCGATGCCGCGACCATTGTCGCTCACGGCAAGCAGCACATACTCTCCGGGATTGAATCCGACGTTGTTGGCACAATAGTCGGCGTCAAACGTGCAGTTTCCCGTCTCAATGGTGATTTTGCCGACATCGTCGATTGCATCGCGGGCATTGACGCATAAATTTGCCAGGATCTGGTCGATTTGCGACGGATCGACCTTGAGCTGCCACAGGTTGTTTGCCGGGAGCCAGGCAAGCCGAATGTTCTCGCCGATGAGCCGTTGCAGCATCTTGAGCATTCCCGCTACGGTTTCATTCAAGTCAAGCACTTTGGGCGCAATGGTTTGTTTGCGGGCAAAAGCCAGGAGCTGCCGCGTCAGGTCAGCAGACCGTTCGGCAGCGTTGCGGATTTCAGTAAGGTCACCGATTAACGGTGATGCCGGGTCCGTCTTCAGCAGGGCCAGTTCCGCATGCCCGAGGATGACGGTCAGCAGATTGTTGAAGTCATGGGCCACGCCGCCGGCCAGACGGCCGATTGATTCCAGCTTCTGTGCCTGCTGCAGTTGCGATTCGAGCTGTTTCTTTTCAGAAATATCGGAATGCGTGCCGGTCATGCGAAGCGGAGCGCCGGTCGGGTCCCGCTCAACTACTTTCCCTCTGGTAAGGATCCATTTCCAGCTACCTGATTTTGTCCGAAGTCGTTGTTCAACTTCAAAAATCTCGGCTTGACCTTTTATATGGGCCTGTAGTCGCTCCTCAGTAATAGGCATGTCATCGGGATGAACCAGGTCGGACCAGACTTGCAACAGATCGTCAATCTCGTCTGCTGGATACCCCAGGATCTCGCAACCGCGAGGACTTAAATATGTCCTTCCATCCTGCAACTGCACATCCCACAGCCCATCATTGGTACCTTCCAGCGCATAGCGCAGCCTGTTTTCGCTCTCCAGCAGCTCGATATTTTTCTGGTGAAGTTCCTGCGTCCGTTCCTTTACTCGGTTTTCCAGTTCCTGAGACTGTTGTTCGATCTGGGAATAGGCAAGCGAGTTCTTAAGGGCAAGGGCAATGGGCGGTGCCAGAAGAGTGATGATCTGATTGGTGTCGGCAATTCGCTCAAGCTCTGGAAGGTCAAACAACAGCAGCAGGCCGACCGGTTCGCCTCCGGCACATAACTCGAACCGGGCAACGGATTGGATGCCCACCCGGTGTAACAAGGTTCTTAAGGGATGATGGTCGGGAAGCTCATCTGGCGAATAAGGCAGCGCGCCAGGTGTCTTTTCGAGGCAAAACAGGTCGAGTTCTGCCACTGAAAAAAGATCTGCCCTGCGCAACGGGCTGACATGCAGCAATTCGTTCGGCGCCGGCTCGGGGCGGTGCGCCAGGACCATTACGGTTTTGGCGCCGCTCAATTCCCGCAGCTGTTCTGTCAGGACCTCTCCCAGTTTCTGTGGCGAGGTGGAAACCAGCAGTCCCGAGATGAGCTCAATTGCCATCAACTGCGATGCTGCATGGGATTCACGGCTGGTTTTCACAACGCTCATGCCGATTCCTCTTTAAGCGCTTCCGTCCGGGCCGACATTAATGCTGCAAGCATAGTGTCCAGGGATACTGCTTCAACGCGCCAGGGGAGTCCGGTGTATGTTGAAAACTCCTGTAGTTGCTGTTCCGGCACTGAAGCCAGGCCGGTATCCAGATAGACCAGCACTCCGCGATTCTCGCCCATCAGGTCATGTGCTGTCGCCTTGTTAAGGCCCAGTTCATCCTTCATGATCTGTTCCCAGCGGCTTGCCCATTCAGGCAGTACCAGAAAGGCTTCTTCGCGCATCAGCTGACGATAGCGTTCGCGTCCGACAAGCAACTGGGCACAGTTGATGGCGCTGACCCTACCCACATGGAAGCGGCGCACCAAATCTAGCATGTGAGCGGAACAATCACCATAGACCATTACCAGGCAGCCGTTACCAGCCTTTTGTTGTTCTAGGGTTGCCGTCAGCCTGGTTTCAAGCTGAGGGGGATCCATATGCAGCATTGAATCGAGAAAAAGCAGTTCACCGTCAATAAGCCCGCGGCGGTGCAGTTCCTCCATCTCGGCACGTACTACACCGCAACTGATCCAGATGGTATGAGGGTTCATCGGTTGCCGGAAATTTCTGCCGAATAGTCGGCAGCAGCTGAAAGCATGGCTCGCAGGTTTTCGGGTGGTGTGGTCAGTGGAATGTCTGCCCCGGCATTGGACAGGATATAGTGGCCGGATGGTGCGGCAGCATCCAGGCAAGAGCGGCTCATCTCCGAGATTTGACCGGCTGATAGCGCCGGAAGGCTCAGATTGTCCAGGTTGCCGATCAGGTTCATGTCAGGGCCAATCAGCCGCCGGGCTTCGGAAAGGTCATCCCTGGAGCCGACGGCGACACCGACCAGCCCGGCCAGGCCCGAAAACAGGTCCAGGTTATGGGTTATGCGGCCTCCGGTTTGATGCAGCACCTTGGGGCCGCTGATCTGGGTAAAAGTCGTTGTCAAATATGGAAGGAACCGCTCGGCAAACAGCGATCGTGGCGCGATTTCGGCCGCTGCCGTCCCTTCGGTAACCACCAGGCAGTCGGCTCCCGCCGCCAATAAGGCATTGGCCCATGACACAAAAAACGGCGCAGTATGGTCAAGGAGTCTTCCGGCCAGTTCTTCTTCAAACATGACGGTCTCGATCCACTGTTCCAAACCGATTATCAGCGAAGGCATGATCCCTGGGCCTGGCAACACGGCAATGATCGGCACCTGTTCCTTATAGCGGTCAGCCAGCCGCCGTGTCGCTTCCAGGACAACTGACAGGCCGGCGGTCTGTTCCGGATTCGGCAACGGATGCAACAGCGCTGCTGCGGCAGTTTTGATCCCGGGGCGTTTCATGTTGGGGGCTTGAGATTCACTCCAGGCGGTCTCCCCGCCAAAGGCTTCCGAGATAGCGGTGTAGATGAACGGTGTCATTACCAGGTCGAAGCCGAATGTCTGCAGCACCGCCTCCTGACCGGCTGAATATGCAGCTGCGTCGCTGTATAAGGTCCGCAGGTTCACGCCTGTGAGTTTTGCCCCATATGCCCCCAATACGGCAAAAACCGGCAGGCGGTCCACCGGTTGGCCCATTAATGTTGCCATTACTCTCTGATAGGAGTTCATGGTGTGCCCTGCCTGTTCATCACCTCTGCCTGTAACCGCATGAAGAGCTCATCTGCGCCGACGGCATTGTTGGCCGTACCGTCACCGCCAACTTCGCTTACCAGTTCTGGACGCCAATTGAAAACAGCGCCGCCTACCGCCAGTTTGATCCGGTCAGTCAGGCCGCGTTCATCAATGAGTTGACGCAGTTTGCGGATGTTCAACGCCGTTGTCTGCATCATGGCCGAGGCGCCAATAGCGCAGGCATTGACTTCAATGGCCTTTTCCAGAAGTTCCTCAGCAGGCACGTCATTGCCAAGATCATAAACATCCCATCCGGCGGCGGAGAGGAAAAGCCCCACGGCTTTGCGACCGAGACTGTGGAAGTCGTCCTCGATGTTGCCTAAGACTATTGCACCTTTGGTGCAGAGGCTGTCTGTTTTATCAGGAACACAGCGCAGCAGGGTATCTTCGGCTATTTTTGAGGCAACAAAGTTTTGCGCCAGCGACATGGTTTCCTTTTCCCATAAATGGCCAAGTCGGACTATGGCAGGGTCAAGGACCTCTGCAATCACTTGCTGCGGCTCGATACCGTTCGCAAGAGCATTGCCGATCAGCTCCGCAGCACCGGAGCGGTCGGCATTGATCATGGCGTCCAACAACTGTTCACTCCATTCATGAGGTTTCATGGTAAGCCCTTTTGCGCTTGGGAACTTTGCACGTTCTTATACTTTACCATTAAAAATCATGTTTTCACCTTGTCGGAAAGATGATGGCGCATGTTTTCCCCTGGCGCAAGGTTTGGTAGGCATAAGCTTTCCCCTTTGCAGGGGTGGCAAAATGTGTAGTAGAGGGAATGAGAGGTGAATTACCAGATCAACCCGTTACCATTATTTATTCAGGAAGTTGCAGAATTATTGAAAATTGTCGATATAATTGCCACATGAAAATATATCAATCATCTTAACGCCTACGAATCTGCGTTCCTGAACAGCGGACGAGGTTGAGCTTGAACGAATCTTCTAACCCTACAACGACTTCCAATAAGCCTTTGCACGCTACACTTACTTCCTCTGAGCGTAGAAATGTCCCTCTATGGGTAGGTGTTCTGGTCATTATTTTAGTTGTCGGTACTTGGACAGCTTGGAATGCGTATGTCAGCTACAGCAACGTCATGCAGCAGGAATACCGCTTACTGGAAGTGCGTGCCAGAGAGCGCGAAGCACGTATTTCTGGGGCTTTGCGTAGTGTAAACCTGATGATGGGGAGCATCATTGTTGATTTACATGACCATCCAGGCATGTCAGTCGAGGACCAGACAGATTTATTGAAGGGCTACTTACGGCAACTGCCTGAGATTCGCAGTCTGCTGATAACTGATGCCAACGGTCGAATTCGAGTTCACACAAAAGACGAGAAAGCTGTTGGTTTCGATGCTGCCGACCGGGAATACTTCACAGTTCACAAAAATGCGCCTGAGAAAGATGATTACCATATCTCAATTCCCTTTAAAACGCGCAGTGGCATTATCGCAACTACCCAATCACGGGCTATTCGTGACAGCAATGGCCGCTTTATTGGGGTAGTTGCCGCCACGCTGGAATCCTCCTTTTTCGATGATGCTCTCAAACTGAACGTGTTTGAGCCTGGAGTCCAGTCTCTGCTTATCAACCTTAACGGCGATATTCTCAATATAGTGCCTTCCTCTAGCTTGATAGGGAAGAATCTTAAGGGAGGCATAGCCTATACCGAACACATTCAATCCGGCCAGCCTACGACCCGTCATCGCAACAAGGTCAAGCTCGAACAGGTCGTCAAAATGTCCATATTCCACAACGTACCAAAATCACCACTGGCGGTAATTGTTTCCCGTGATTACGACAGTGTCATTGCCGAGTGGCGCCAGAGCATCTATGCACACATAGCCGGTTTTCTGCTGCTCACAGCAACAACAATCTTCTTCTTCAGGTTGTCAGGTCGCCGACAGAGTGCTTTAGTTCAGGTGCAACAGCAGATTGCCGAGCGTGAAGCAGAACTGCGCACTATCATCGAGACCGAACCCGAATGTGTAAAGCAGTTGGCAGAAGACGGGACCCTCCTGAATATGAACCGTGCCGGGTTGGATATGATAGAGGCAGATTCGCTGGAGCAGGTTCGGGGTCAAAATGTTAGCCAACTCATCTTGCCCGCATATCGTGACGACTTCATGGCACTCACCCGAAAAGTCTTTACCGGAGAATCAGGTAGTCTGGCATTTGAAGTACAAGGTCTTAAAGGTGGCCACTGCTGGCTGGAAACTCATGCCGTACCCCTTAGAAATTCGCAGAATCAGATTGTTTCACTGCTGAGTATAACCCGTGACATCACTGAGCATAAGAAGGCGGAAGAGAATCGCCTCAGGCTCGAAAAACAACTGCTTCATGCCCAGAAAATGGAGAGTCTTGGGGTGCTTGCTGGTGGCATAGCCCACGACTTCAACAATATCCTTACTTCGGTGCTCGGCAATACGGAACTCGCCTTGATGCGACTCGATTCCGACTCCCCTGTCACAGAGCATCTGCGCAGAATTGAAAAATCTTCCCTTCGTGCAGCCGAGCTTGCCAAACAGATGTTGGCATATTCAGGTAAAGGCAGGTTTGTCGTCGATTCGCTCGACATCAATCATCTGGTGGAGGAAACAGTTAAATCGCTGGAAGGGTCCTTATCTGGGAGTGCCATTCGGCTTAACCTTACCCGGCCACTTAAGCCTGTACTCGCCGATGCAAACCAGATTCGACAGGTTATCGTAAATCTTACCATCAATGCCGCAGAGGCAATCAGCGATACGCAAGGTGTAATTACCATAACGACCGCTCAGGCTATGTATGATTCCGGATTCTTACAGGATTTATGGATAAATACGGGATTGCCAGCAAATACCTACGTCAGCATCGAAGTCAGTGATACCGGCTGCGGTATGGACACGGAAACTCTTGCCAAGATATTCGACCCGTTCTTTACGACAAAATTCACCGGACGTGGATTGGGGATGGCTGCTGTACTAGGTATTGTTCGAGGCCATAAGGGGACTATCAATGTAAAAAGTGAGGTGGGCAAGGGAACGACGTTTACGGTACTGCTGCCAGCAAGCACTGAAACGGCCATAATTGTTGAGAGTGTAGAGGCACCGGTTGCAGCCACCAATGAAACAAAAACAGTGCTGCTGGTTGATGACGAAGAATCAGTACGGGACCTTGGCACTCAGATGCTTAAAATGCTCGGTTATGAGACTATCACTGCAAGCAACGGCCTTGAGGCGGTGGAACTCTATAAACGACATAGCAATACTATCGACTTTGTCATCCTCGACCTTACCATGCCGATAATGGGTGGCGAACAGGCGTATTCTCAGCTTCAAGCAATAAACCCCGCAGTAAAGGTCATAATCAGCAGCGGTTATAGTGAGCATGATGTTGCCAATCTCTTTACTGGCAAAGAGATAGCAGGGGTACTCCAGAAACCGTTTAGCTCGACGAATTTGAGAGCAGCCATAAAGTTGCTAACGTAACTTTTAATATTTCTTATATTGAGGCGCTTGCGGAACAAAATGTGAAAAGCCACCCCGATTCGGGGTGGCTTTTCTTTATGAAGCACCTGAAGTCTGTAAATATCTGTCCACAATTAAACTGGAAGTATAACGTGTCAAAGGGAGGTGGAAGTATAAACTGTCCAAAACGGACAGATTATGGTTCAAGTTACAGATTTGTAACTTGAACCATAAAGTGACAACAATTGGAAGCATATATTGACAACATTCATGGGATTTTTCTACGTTTTTACACCCCTCAAAGAGAGGTGTGGAAGCATTTAGTGACAGCAAGTGCAAAATGGAAGCATAAAGTGACAATTAGTGCTGTATGTTGACCTTTGTGAATCGGCATCCAACTTTGCCCCCTGATCGGCGTTGAACAACCCCTTACATCGTTAACATTCTAATTTTTGATTGAAACCAATCTTGGGCGGGTTAACCTTGGGTGCCAATGGTGGGTCGAAGTCCAAATCACCGCTTCCACATATTAAGCATCGCGACAATGGGAAGCATGGCACGAGCCCCCAAAACGACAGCTTCTAGGGGATTGTAAACTGGCGCTACTGAAATCTTCGTCTCCGACTGGATTATTCCTCGCATACCAGCTAGCAGAGCGCCTCCGCCAGTTAAATGGATTCCGTTGTCAATTATTTCACTACCGAGGGAATGCGGCACATCCTTGAAAAATGTTTTTATCATGTTGGTAATTGTCTCGACTGCCGGCCAAACAACTTGCCGCGCTTCTTCTCGGCTGATTAATGACACTACTGAAGAGGCTGTGTTTTCAGAGACAGGATGAGCCTTCCCTGCGTAATAGTTCTGATCAGCCAGCCCAATACGCAAAATTTCCTCTGCATGATGTTTGAGGATTCGGAAATTCCGCCGTCGATATACCTCTGCCTGTACTGCCTTTCGTAAGTCACTGCACCCTCCTCTAACGGCTGCGGCGCCAATAATTTTACCAGACCTGATAATAGCACAGTCGGTTACCCCTTCGCCGATATCAACAACCATCTGCGCATATGGTGACGCAATATCGACTTTACCGCCAACTGCTGCGGCAAGTGGTTCCGGTACGACAACGACTGACGCTGCGCCAGCTTTGGAAACGCTCTCGATAATAGCCTCTCGCTCGCTGATGCTGGCATCGGTTGGTGCACACACCACTGCACGTGGGCGGAGGATCCCCATTGATCTTGTTTTTGACACAATAGGCTCAAGAATCGCCACCACTGCTTCTATGTTAACAACTACACCTGAACAGAGTGCAGAGATGGCACCTGTTTCAGATGAGCAAACTATTGGCCCATGCAATTTGGAAGCAACCCTGATTGTCGCTGTGCCCAGGTCTATGGCGATATCGGGTCGCCAGACCGGGCGACCCCACAAATGTGCCATATCACTCCTCCACTTGTGTCACTAAATTCTTTCAACCAAAAGATTCGAATCTCCCTGTGCAGGGAAATATCCTTTATCAAGAACTATAAATGAAAGTCCCCAGCTGCCTCTGGCTGGTAAAGGATTTCTTCGATTTTGAACTTTTTTGCTGCTGAACGAATGTTCCATTCTATGGTGTCGCCAACCGAATAACCAAGAGTTGCTGTGCCGATAGGAGAAACCGCGGAGATCTTTCCTTCCTCAACATTTGCATCCTTGGGGAATACCAGAGTTAAGACCATCTCCTTGTCTGTATTCAAGTCGCGCAGCCTGAATTTGGAGTTCATTGTCACAATGTTCGGAGGAATTTCTTGCGAGTCAACAATCTTGGCTACTGATAACTCCTCTTCCAGTTTTTTGAGATCTTCACGGTC
Source organism: Geoanaerobacter pelophilus (assembly GCF_018476885.1). Lineage (NCBI taxonomy): Bacteria > Pseudomonadati > Thermodesulfobacteriota > Desulfuromonadia > Geobacterales > Geobacteraceae > Geoanaerobacter > Geoanaerobacter pelophilus. The sequence goes on along the minus strand of NZ_JAHCVJ010000001.1, from coordinate 1,104,990 downwards.
TCGGTAGTTGAACTCCTTCGCTAATTCCAGTAGATCTTCGAGCCTCGATACGTCGTATTCAGTTATGTATATTGTCCTTGCGTCCATAATATAAGTGTCCTTTCAATAATAATCCTGCAATCATGCTGTGCTATTGAACTAAAACATCAGCGGGCAGTCTAAAAATCCGCGCAACCGGCCCACGCCATGTGATCATTTGAGACCCGTGCGTTTAACCATTCCTCCATCAACGTCACCCAAAGGGTGAGTCAGGATAAATGCCGATTCATCTATCTCCTGGGCGACAAGCTTTACGCTGCCGATCTCAAGCCGGGTGACCACACAGTGCAAAATATCCTGCTCCGATCCTGACAAGCCGCGACGACCGGTGTAGATAGTAACGCCATGATGCAATCGGTTAACGATGGCATGCCGTATCGCATCGCTCTGCCTTGATATGATGATAACAGCGGTGTACTCCTCGATGCCGTGGATCAGAAAATCAATGGTTTTCGAAGCAGCCAGGTAAGTGAGAATCGAATAGAGCGCTGACTCGATCCCGAGGATAAATGCTGCTGCCGAAAAGATGAAAACATTCAGGATCAGTATGACATCGCCGACTTTCAACAGATGCGAACTCTTGCTGATCAGAACTGCGGCGATCTCAGTGCCATCGAGGACAGCACCACCCCTTATCGCGAGCCCGATGCCCGCCCCGATAAAGAAACCTCCAAATACGGCTGTCAATAGCTTGTCAGGGGTAATATCAGGGAACTTGACCAACGCGATACATCCGGCTAGTCCGGCTATCGCCAACGTACTTTTAAATGCGAACCTGCCACCAATCTGGCGATAGCCGAGAGCTATGAACGGGAGATTGATAAGCAGAATGAGGATCGGCAACGGGACTCCCAGCACCTTTGACAACAGCATGGAGATGCCGGTAACTCCGCCATCGATAAAGTGACTGGACATCAAAAATCCCTTCAATCCCATGCCTGCCGAAAAGATCCCGAGGACAATCAGTGTGACGTTAATTATTTCCCGCTTCAGAGATTTCATATTGAAAGTCCCTCAATAACCATAAAAAGTGTAAGTTGTTTCACAGCCTGCATGTTTATTGACTCCCAACTTCTGTCTGTTGCGTTTCCACTGGAGATTCTTTCAACCTAATGGGACTTCCCCGTCGGCTTTCTAATTCCGCCACAATCGGACTCGCGATGAATATCGATGAGTAGGTGGCAATGACTACTCCGGCAACCAGAGCCAGGGCAAAATCGTGGATGACTTCGCCACCGAACAGATACAGCGATATTGCCGCCAGAAAGGTGGTCAGTGAGGTGATCACTGTTCGTGACAGCACTTCATTGATGCTTGTATTGAACAGATGCTCCATTGGCTCGTTCAGACACTTGTTGAGGTTTTCCCGTATCCGGTCGAAGACCACCACCGTGTCGGTAAGGGAGTAGCCGGCAATCGTCAGGACAGCGGTAACGAACAGCAGGTTGATCTCCTTGTTCATGACGTAAAACAAGGCAACCATTGCCAGCACGTCATGAAGTGTGGCAACTATGGCGCCAACACCGAATTTGAAATCAAAACGCCAGGCAATATAGAAAATAATCCCAACCATGGAGAGCCCCACCGCTATCAAGGTGTCCGTCTTGAGTTTGTCGCCAATCGAAGGACCGATCTCCGTGGAACTTTCTACGACAAAGTCATTGCCGGGAAACTCTTTCTTGAAGGCATCATTGATGACCTCAGCAACATTCCCTGTCGCCATGCTGGTCTTGCCGACCTTGATCAGCAGTCGGTTACCCTCTTTGATCTCCTGCAACTGTGCCTCTTTGAGGCTGTTCCGGGCAAGAAGTGTCCTGGCCGTTTCCAGAGAAACAGGCTGGCTGAATTTGAGCTGTACCGATGTCCCCCCTGAAAAATCGATCCCCATATTGGCGGCATTTCTGGATATCTGTACAATGCCGATGATCCCCACAATGGCGATAATAGCCGAAATGACGAAGGTGATCTTTCTCATGCCTATAAAGTCGATCTTGGTATTTTTGATAAATTGCATTGTTTTCTCCTATATGCTGAGCCGCTTGACCTGAAAGCGCTTGAGTATGCTGTCAAAGACCACCTTTGTTGTGACTGTAAGATAGATAAACGATATCAGCGCGAAAATCAGAATGAGACTCACGCACCATGAATGATTGGTCATGGGTGATGTTCCTTTTGATTATGAATGCCGACGGCTACCCTGGATTCCAGCATAGGAGCAGACCGGCACACGAACCAAAGGCTGATTGAAGTCTTTGCTTTAATGCCCAACTGGGCAAAAAATAAGAATTCATCGCCTATGGCAATGCCTATGGCACCACAAAGGTTATGATAATTAACGGGTTATCAAGTTTTGAGGAAACTACAGGGTTTAAGCGGGTGGAGCTCTCGCGGGAATAGATGCAATTACAGCAGAAATAAAGGTCTGAGATTCATTCTGTGGCGGAGAAATGTGGTCAACAAGATTCTTAAAATCATACGAATTGCCGGAAAGAGCTAAAAAAGAGGCAGTTTTTACGGTCTTGTATTGGGAGTGTTTTGACTGCGTATTGACAACAGCGCTGTTGGATGTTTTGGCTTTTTGTGTACTTGATAGCTTGGGTTCCTGCGGATTGGGGAAATTAGGTACACTTATCCCTTGGGAAATAAATAGAACTGCCGCCAGCATGACGAACGGCAAAAAGTATTTCATGTTTGTGAGATAAACTCCTAACAATTTCATAGCACAAACCTATACGAAACCATTATCAGGTGCAAGCAGTATTAAGTATTAGTGTATTATCAGACGGTTGTTGACTCACTTCCCATATACCGAACAACATTGGTAATAACAACGATCCAAATCGGATTAGGCCCAAGGTAACCTAGCAAGATTGGACACACATGTCCCATGGTCGCTGAACTTATTGGCTAACAGGACTCGAACTCGATTTTCAAGGACGGAGAGCTGATTGTGTAATACAACAAACCATTTGATTTTATTAGAGAAACAAACAAGCAATATGCAGTAAAAATGGCCGTTTCTCCTGAGAAAAACGGCCATTGTCCAATTTGACTTCCTCTATTGGACCATTTGACGCAAAGCTGTGATGTCCCGTAAGGGTGGCGCTCCAAACATGCGGTTGTATTCACGGTTGAACTGGGATGGGCTCTCGTAGCCAACCTGAAATGCAGCGTTAGCCGCATCCATGCGTTCTGCTAGCATAAGGCGCCTGGCTTCTTGTAAGCGCAGCTGCTTCTGGTACTGTAACGGGCTGAGCGCAGTCAATGACCGGAAGTGATGATGAAAGGTCGACGTACTCATATTTGCCTGCGCCGCAAGTTCGTCCATGCTGATGGCCTTGGAATAGTTGCTTTTCAGCCAACCGATTGCTTTGGCGATCTGCTGGCTCTGACTCCCTGCCGTTGCTATCTGGCGCAACCGCTCCCCCTGATCGCCCACCAATAAGCGATAGATGATTTCACGCTGGATAACAGGTGCCAGGATCGGAATATCCATTTTATCATCAAGCAGATCGATTAAGCGTATGAATGCGTTGACTAACGCTAGCGTCACTTCGCCAGTTGCCATGCCACGGCTGGATTGTGATGAGCGTGGTTGGGGCAGATTACTGTCCACCATCAATTGCGAAACCTCGCGCAGATCGAATTTCAGCCTGAGCCCTAGATACGGCTTTTCAGGTGATGCCTCGATGATCTGTACAATGATCGGTAGATGTACCGACGTGAGCAGGTAATGCTGCGCATCATACACAAAGGTATCCTCACCCAGAAGAACCCGCTTTGATCCTTGAACTGCCAGACAGATACTTGGCTCATACACACCACTAATCGGCTCTGTGGGCTCATCCCGACGAAAGAGTGACAAACCCGGGACGGCCGTCGTATGCAATTCTCCATGTTCGGTCCATCGTGCAATAGATGTACGCAGTGTGTCAATTGATGCAACAGAACTACCATTCTCAATATTCCGCATATCTGCTGTATTTTCCATAACTGCCTCCTGATTAAATACTACTCAACCCCTTTCGGCGTTACAACCTATTTTCGATGTTTGGCAGGATCAGGCAATAATTCGACAGGATCAGTCTACCGGTCCTCCATCTTTCGGGAGTAGATTGAAATCATCAACAAGGCTGAATCGGACAGACGAAAGGAGACTCAAATGAAAAATGATGTTGTTGTTGTGATCGGAGCTGGAGGAATTGGGCTCGCTATTGCCCGCAGACAGGGTTTCGGAAAGACCGTCCTGCTTGCGGATTTCAACGACAAGACGCTGTCTTCCGCCGCAAAGGCTTTGGACGAAGCCAGCTATGCCGTCGCCACGCAATCCGTTGATGTATCGTCGCGGGAGTCGGTGCGGGCTCTGGTCGATGCGGCAGCGGCGCTGGGGAATGTGGTCAGCGTCGTCAACACAGCTGGCCTGTCGCCTAACATGGCACCAGTAGATCGGGTGCTGGCGGTTGATCTTTACGGCTCTGCTGTCGTGTTCGAGGAGTTCGAGCGCGTCATCGCACCTGGTGGTGCTGGCCTCATCATCTCCAGCATGGCCGGACACATGATGCCAGCGCTACCGCCCGAACAGGAGCACGCACTGGCCTTTACGCCCGCGGACGAACTACTCGCCCTGCCGTTCCTGCAACCCGATGCCGTTCCCAACTCGATGATTGGTTACATGATATCCAAACGTGCCAACAACCTTCGCGTCCAGGCCGCTGCCATCAGCTGGGGTGCACGTGGTGCCCGTGTCAACTCGATCAGTCCTGGGATCATCGCAACACCACTCGCGCAGCATGAGCTGAATTCGTCAATCGGCGACGGATACCGCGCGATGATCGCTGCCTCACCTGCCGGTCGTATGGCGCCACCGGAGGAAATCGCCATAGCGGCCAGCTATCTGTTAGGACCTGACGCAGGATTTGTAACCGGCAGCGACCTGTTGATCGACGGTGGCGTCATTGCGGCGATGCGCGCTGGCAAGCTGCCGACCCCGGCTTGATGACTGCACAGGTTCGTAACTCAAAATTGAAGGTTAAGGAACAAAGGGTAACCAATAGGAGATTAAGCATGAACAACTTTATTTTCACGATTCCAACGACTGCCTATTTCGGCAAGGGGCAAATTAATATCCTTGGCAATACCATCAAGTCACATGGCGGCAGCAAGGTTTTACTGGCCTACGGCGGAGGGAGTATCAAAGCAAATGGTATTTATGACGCAACTGTTTCACAACTGAATGGAGCAGGTATCTCGTTTGTGGAATTGAACGGTATTCAGCCAAACCCGCGAATTGAAAGCGTGGAAGAAGGTATCAGGATTTATCGTGACAACAACTGTGATTTCATTCTTGGCGTTGGTGGGGGATCAACCCTCGATGCTTGCAAAGCCATTGCCGCTGGGGTGAAATATGATGGACCGGTCACCGATCTCTTTGTCGATGAGTCAGGTATTTCGTCCAGGATTACCGCAGTTGCTCCGCTGGCAACAATTCTGACAATGGCGGGGACCGGTTCTGAGCTGGATATGGGCGGCGTTATCACCGTTGGTGAGGATCATAAGAAAAAAGTCGTTCTTCACCCCTTGCTCAATCCCAAATTCTCCATTCTTGACCCGGAGTACACCTATACGGTGCCGGAACATCATTCCATGGCCGGCGTCGCGGATATCCTTTGCCATCTCATGGAGCAGTATTTCACACCTGATGTGGCCGCCACGGTTCAGGACCGCATGAACGAGGGGGTTATGAAGGCAGTGCTGGAGGAGGCCCCGAAGATCCTGGCCGATCCGCAGGATTATGACGCCCGGGCCAACATCATGTGGGCCAGTTCCATGGCTTTGGCTGGGTTCCAGTTTGTGCTCGGCAAGCCCGGCTTTCCATTCCCGCTGCACGGCATGGGGCACGAACTCTCAAGCATGTATGACATGACCCATGGCGTCACCCTGGCGCTCCTCACACCATCCTGGATGCGTCATACCATAAGTACCGCTCCGCAACAGCTGCCTATATTTGCGCAATTCGCCCGCAATGTCATGGGGGTTTCTGAAAAGGATGATACCATTGCCGCAGAGGCAGGTATCGAGGCATTAGAGGCATTCTATGCAGCCATCAAGATGCCGGCGAACCTACGTGAGGCTGGAGTCAAAGAAGAAGACCTGGAGGTCATGGCAGAGAAAGCTGTGGAAAACGGAAACCTGGGCATCCTCACGTCCATTGGCAAGGATGAGGCGCTTCAGATCATGCGAATGGCCTTCTGATTCAACAGTTGACCAGCCGTTAAGGAGAATTACCCATGAAAGACGTAATGATTCTGGTAGGTGCCGGGCAGATCGGCATGGCCATCGCTCGCAGGGTCGGTTTCGGTATGAAGATCATTGTGGGCGACTACAAGATGGCGAACGCTGAAGCGGTGGCTCTGACCATGACCAATGCCGGGTTCGATGTGATTCCCATGGAGATGGACCTTTCGTCACGGGACTCCATCCTGAGCATGATTGCCAAGGCAAAAATACATGGCGAGATCTCCATGCTAATCAACTCGGCGGGGCTCTCCCCCAGCCAGGCTCCCATTGAAGCCATCCTGAAGGTGGATCTTTATGGCACCGCCGTCTTGCTGGAAGAGGTCGGCAAGGTCATCAAGCGGGGCGGAGTGGGCGTTACGATTTCAAGCCAGTCAGGCTACCGCATGCCAGCACTTAGCGCCGAGATCGATGAACAGCTGGCAACGACCCCCACGGAAGAGTTGTTCGCCCTCGAAGTCCTGCAACCGGAAAACATTCACAGCACCCTGCATGCCTATCAGATGGCGAAGCGCTGCAACGTGAAGCGGGTGATGGCAGAGGCTGTCAAGTGGGGAGAGAGAGGCGCCCGCATCAACTCCATCTCCCCGGGCATCGTGGTCACCCCGCTGGCCATCGATGAGTTCAACGGTCCGCGAGGTGATTTTTACAAGAACATGTTCGCGAATTGCCCAGCGGGTCGCCCCGGCACGGCGGATGAAATTGCCAATGTCGCAGAACTGCTCATGAGCCATCAGGGCGCCTTCATCACCGGCGCGGATTTTCTTATCGACGGCGGTGCCACCGCATCGTTTTTCTATGGTCCGCTGAAATCGAAAGAATAAAAGAGGTTTATGTTTTTATGTCCGGATTATCACACGCAGAAGCAGAGGGAGAGATTGACGTTTTGACGCCAGTTGCCCCCGGTTGGTATTTCCTCGCAGTGCTCAGTCTATTGATGGGATTTGCCTCCATTTCTACCGACCTGTACCTGCCGGCTATGCCGGTCATGAGTAATGCCTTGCATGCCAGTGCCGGGATGCTCGAATGGACGATCTCAGGCTATCTGATTGGTTTCAGTTCGGGTCAGTTGCTCTGGGGGCCGATCAGTGACCGCTACGGCCGCCGACTGGCTATCGGCAGCGGGCTGATCCTGTTCGTCATCGGCTCGGCCGGTTGTGCACTGTCGAGCAGTGCAATGACACTGATCGGCTGGAGGATCGTGCAGGCACTTGGTGCTTGCGCAAGTGTTGCCCTGTCGCGGGCGATGGTGCGTGACCTTTACCAAGGAACAAAGGCAGCACAGATGCTGTCGACCCTGATCACGGTCATGGCGATCATGCCATTGGCCGGGCCGCTGGTCGGTGGTCAGATCGTTACCATGTTTGGGTGGCGGGCTATCTTCTGGCTTCTGGTCGTGGTCGGGCTGGTGACCTTGGGCGCGCTTTACACCATTCCCGAAACTTTGCCTGAGCACAATCGTAATCCGGAATCTCTCGGCAAAGCTTTGCTGCGTTATCTGGAGCTTCTGAAGAATCGACGTCTGCTGGGATATCTTGGCGCCGGTGGCTTCCTGTATGCTGGTATGTTTGCCTACGTTGCTGGAACTCCCTTTGTCTATATCAGCTTCTATCATGTCCCGGCCCAACTCTACGGCTTTCTGTTCGGGCTCGGCATCATCGGCATTATGCTGGCCAACATCATGAACCGATGGTTGGTGGGCCGTTTCGGCTATGACCGGATTCTGCTGTTTGGAACCATAGCGGCCATGGCCACCGGCATCTGGGCCGGCTTCGTCGCCCATAGCGGCCTGGGTGGGCTGTGGGGGCTGGTTGTGCCGCTGTTTCTGTTTGCTTCAACTACCGGCCTCATCGTCGCCAACTCGATTACCGGGGCTATGGCCGACTTTCCGCAGCGGGCCGGAGCCGTCTCTGCCCTGACCGGGGCTGTTCAGTATGGTAGCGGCATCGTCGGTTCCGGGCTTGTCGGACTCTGGTCGAACGGAACACCCTGGCCGCTGGGACTGGTGGTTGCCATGTGTGGCATAGGCTGCCTACTTTCCATGTTGCTACTCAGGCCGGTACCCAGGCGTGCTGATGATTAACGGCATCCCGATATCCTTTGAGTTCACGGAATGAACTGATGAAGCGAGTCCTTTTCCTTACCCTGATTTTGGGAGTTCTTATCCTTATGGCAACCACGATACTCGCGAACAACAGCAGCGCCGCCCACACCCGCTCAGCGCTGTCCCTGGAGAGTGACCTGAAAAATCCCGTCAAGGTGACCAAAGGCGGGCAGCTAGAGCATGCCCGCATCCTCTGGGATTTCTTTTTTAACAAACCGGCGAATACCCGCCCCTCCGGACAGATCCCGGTCCAGCGAGTGACCCGAGAGCAGTTGCTGAATGCGCCGAACAGCACGGTCTATCGCCTTGGGCACTCGACCGTCCTTATGAAACTGGCTGATGCTTTCTGGATTACTGACCCGATGTTCTCCGAGCGGGCCTCCCCAATCCAGTTCTTCGGGCCGGAGCGGTTTCACGCTCCCCCCATCAGCATTGCCGAGCTCCCCCCGATCAAGGGCGTGATCATCTCTCACGACCATTACGACCACCTGGATCAGGATTCCATCAGGCAACTGGCCGGCAAAGCCGACTGGTTCCTGACGCCGCTGGGAGTAGGGGACATTCTGGTTGACTGGGGTGTGCCCGCGGCAAAGGTGAGACAACTCGATTGGTGGCAGGAGACGGAAGTCGCCGGCATCCGCCTGGTTGCTACCCCGGCGCAGCACTTTTCCGGTCGGGGGCTCTTCAATAAGAACCGCACCCAGTGGGCGTCATGGGTTATCCTGGCCGCCGACCGGCGCTTCTTCTTCAGCGGCGACTCCGGCTATTTTGACGGCTTCAAGAAGATCGGCGAAAAATACGGCCCCTTTGATCTGACGCTGCTCGAAACGGGTGCTTATGATGCCAACTGGCCGGGGGTGCATATGCATCCGGAAGAGAGCATCCAGGCGAATATTGACCTGAAGGGCCGAAGTATGCTGCCGATCCACAACGGCACCTTTGATCTGTCCATGCACTCCTGGCACAACCCGCTTGACCGCGCGGTCGCATTGGGTGAGGCACAGCAGATTACGGTTCTGACGCCCGAGATGGGGGAACCGGTCAGCCTGCAAAGCACCGGCCGTGGTCGACACTGGTGGGGATCGGTGGATCGGGTTAAAGAACCCGGCAGGTACAGGTCAAGAGGCAGCCAGCTGTCGAAAGAATATGAACTGAGTAAAGATTAAGATGGAAAGGAATATGAAATGGCAAAGCAAAAGTGCCTGAGTGTATATTATTCACGCAGAGGCAACAACTACGTGAGCGGCAGTATTGTCAATCTGCCGGTTGGCAATACTGAACTGATTGCTAAGAAAATCCAGGGATTGACCGGTAGCGACCTGTTTCAGATCGAGACCGTAAACCAGTATCCGGAAGACTATACGGAAACAACCGAAGTCTCAAAGGATGAACTGAGACAAAACGCCCGACCAGAACTTACGGCAACAGTTGCCGATATGGATTCGTATGAGGTCATTTATCTCGGTTATCCCAACTGGTGGGGGACGATGCCAATGGCGGTATTTACGTTTCTGGAATCATACGATTTCTCGGGAAAGACCATCGTTCCCTACTGCACCCACGAGGGGAGTGGCTTGGGCAGCAGTGAACGCGATATCAAGAAGCTTTGTCCAACGACAAAGGTCTTATCCGGTTTGGCGATAAAAGGCAGCACTGTTGGCAGGGCGGATAATGATGTGGCGAACTGGTTGAAGAAGCACGATTTAATCTAATAACAAAGTATTTCCTGCTTTGAGTAATTCCGTTTGCGGCTATGCAATTGCCGTCTTGACAGACCACGGGTAAATAAGTATCTGAACCAGGTTAAGTCAAATAATTTTGCAGAGGTGATGCTGAATGCCAGGCATTATTTCCATGAAAAGCGCGGCTGTTAACCGTGAAGCGGTGCTTGCCCGGGAGATTGAACACCTGAAGCGGCGGGTCATCTGGTGTGAACGGGCCGGAGCAGATTCATCGCGCCAGGTTTCGTTTCTGTACCGGGCAGCGGACCGGTTTGGCCGCAAGATCATCACCCATTCGTTCTGCCGGGGAGAAATCGGTTCACATGGCTGTGCGACCGGCTGTTGCTGCCGCTGCCGTCCCGATGTGTTTGCCGCCGAGAGTCAGCTGCTGGATCTATTGCCACAACGGAACGACGATTCCGGCTATTGCCCCTTTTTCAACCTGGCCAGGAAAAACTGCGGCATCTACGGCGTCCGGCCGTTTGCCTGCCGCGTCTATTTCAATCTCGGCGCCACGGCCCATTACTGCCGGAATCCGAATGACACCACTCTGCAATTGTTTGACAGCCTCAAACCGCATCTGGCGAGGGTTCTGGGGTCATATCAAGGGGGCTACGGCGTTGCGGCAGCGAATTCGGTTCAGTCAGGGATGGATACAGATGTTTGACGGAATCTTCTGGGATAATGACGGCGTGCTGATGGAAACGGGTTGATCGGAGACAATCAAAAGGTGGCCAATCGGCCGCCTTTGCTGTTTCAGCATACCCTAGACGCTCTAGCAGCCCATCTTGCAAAGACCACTGTGCTGACGTCTATTTGTCATCTCATCGGGCAATCCCTGCTTCCTAAATCCTGAGTGCAATCTTCATGCTGTAAATCCAGGATCTACCGTATAACTGCTTCATTCCCAATCTATAGATTCGCTAACATCCCAAACAGCCCTGCTACTCCTTACACGCCAATAATTTAAAACCTCGCACTATCAGGCAATAATTCAACAGGATCGGTCTATCTACCTTTGCTCATTCTTCGTTACAGTGAAATCATCAACGAGGTTATCAGCATCAGGTGAAAGGAGATGATATGAAAGCTGTAGCGATAAACGGAAGCCCGAGGCCGGGCGGTAACACGGAAATCTTGCTCAAAAAGGTGCTCGAACCTCTGGAAGCCGCCGGATGGGACACTGAGGTTTTGCGGATTGGGGGGAAAGCGGTTCGGGGTTGCATGGCCTGCATGAAGTGCGTCGAGAAGCGCAATGGTCGCTGCATTATCGAGAACGATCCTATTAACGAGTACCTGGAAAAGATGTACGCAGCGGATGCGATAATCCTTGGTTCTCCGACCTATTTTGCTGATGTGACCTCGGAATTAAAGGCTCTGATTGATCGAGCCGGCTTTGTTGCGCTGGCCAACGGCGGAGCATTCAGCGGCAAGATCGGCGCAGCAGTCGTGGCGGTCCGACGTGGCGGTGCGACCCATGTGTTCAATACCATCAACAACATGTTCCTCATATCTTCCATGATTGTTCCCGGCTCATTGTACTGGAATCTTGGAATGGGAACGGATAAAGGCGAGGTCAATGGCGACGAGGAGGCCATGCGGAATATGAGCCATCTCGGGCAGACAATTGCCTGGCTTGGAACGGCCTTGGCCGCTGTCTCCGTAACCTCCCCATTTCCTAAGTTTGCTGTAGAGTTACATTAGTTGGGATGTTGTGCACCATGCCCAGGTTAATCTGCACGAGGAAACCTATTCGGTGGAGGTAAAGATGAACAGGGAAAATAAGGAAACTGACGGCTCTCTTAGATGTACAACCTTCACCCGCCGGGAATTCATCAAGGGGGTCGGGATTGGGGGTGGCGCCGTTATTCTGCTTGGCCAATTTGGCGTCCGTGCTGCGGCCTGGGCGCTCACCGGAGGCGAAGAGCTAAAAATGGTGCTGGTGGACTACACCAAATGCACCGGCTGTCGGACCTGCGAAACGGCCTGTTCGGCACAAAACTGGCCAGTGTCCATTGCCGGGCGAAAACTACCGGGTCTCGGGAATCCACGGTTCGCCAATATCCGGGTCCACAGCTTCAACCCCGACGTGGATGTGCCGAATGTCTGCGCCATGTGTGCTGATACCCCCTGCGTGAAAGCATGTCCGGTTGAGCCGGACGCCAAGTCCGGCAGGCGCGCCCTTTATCGTGACCAGGCGACTCACACCATTCATAACGATACCGCCAGGTGCATCGGCTGCCAAAGTTGCGCCAAGGCCTGCGCAAAGGAGCGGACCGGGGTCATTACCCCGAACCCCTTAACGGGCAAGCCGGAACGGATGTGCACCCTCTGCGGCGGTGATCCGCAGTGCGTCAAGCGCTGCCCCTTTGGGGCGATCTCCTATGTCGAAGTGCGGCGTGACCGGAAATTTTACGGCTTCGGCCCGGATAAAATTGCGGCGGAACTGGCCAAAGGTTGGTACGGAACGGCTGAGTTCGGAGGGATGAAATGAGCAAGAACCCTGGATACCATGGCGTACTTCTACACATCGACCTTACCACCAGCAAAAGTGAAAAAGTGGCCATCGCCCCGGCTGATCTGGACAAATTTGTTGGCGGGCAGGGGCTCGGCATGAAGATTCTCTGGGACCGGCTGAAGAAGCCGGGAATCAATCCGCTTTCGCCCGAAAACCCGCTGATCTTCATGCCCGGTCCGTTTTCGGGACTGCCGGTCCCTTCCTCCTCCAGGACCTGTGTGGTGACGAAATCTCCCATCACCTCACCGATGAAATCCGATTATGACCATGCCTCGACCGTTTCCTACTCGAACATGGGAGGCTTTTTCGGCCCGGAGATCCGGTTTGCGGGGTATGACGGTCTTGTCATTACCGGCAAGGCGCCGGAGCTCAGCTATGTCGTCATAGATGACGACAAGGTGGAGATTCGCGAGGGGAAGAGGTTCAAGGGGATGCGCACGGATGTCTTCGACAAGGTATTCCTGGATGCGCTCGGTGACCGGCGATTCAAGACGGTCTACATCGGACCGGCCGGAGAGAATCTCGTGCCGTATGCCAGCATTCTCCATACGGCGGGGCGGGCAGCGGGCCGGGGTGGTATGGGGTGCGTCATGGGATCCAAGAACCTGAAGGCTATCGCGGTCAAGGGATCGGGACAACCAGGTGTTGCCGATCACCAGCGGTTCCTGGCCGCCCTAGATAAGGCACGGTCCGCACTCTACGGTACCGCTTATGCCAAAAATTGGGCGGAACAAGGGACGGCCCGGGCCATCGTTGCCAACAGCAATGCAGGGACCGAGGCGGTCCGGAACTATCGCGAGGGGACTTTCCCGGAGGCTGACAAAATTGGTGGTGACGCCGCCCGGCGCGATGTCTGGGTGAAAGACATCGCCTGCTACTGCTGCCCGCTGGCCTGCAAGAAGAGCGGCATCACGAAAGGCAAATATGGCGGCATTGTCCACGACGGTCCCGAGTACGAAACCGGCGTAATGCTCGGCTCGAACCTCCTGATCTCGGACATGCCCGGCTTATTGAAAGCGATCACCACCCTTGACGATCTCGGTCTCGACCAGATTTCCACCGGCAACGTCATCGGCTTTCTCATGGAGGCCTACGAAAAGGGCCTAATCAATCTGGGATTTCTGGATGGCATCGATCTCAAATGGGGCAGTGTCGACGCTACACTGGCGATGATCGAGAAGATCGCTGCGAAGGATGGCGTGGGTGCCCTGGCCGCCGAAGGAGTGCGGGCATTGTCCTGGCACATCGGCAAGGGGAGTGAAAAGTTTGCCATCCAGGTAAAAGGGCTTGAACTGGCGGCACACAACATCCAGGCAAACCAGCCCAGGGGGCTCTCCTATGTCACAGCCTCCCGCGGGGCCTGTCACATGAGCGGCGACAACATCGCCATGCAGAACCGGCGGGCCATGCTGGATTCGACAGGCATGTGTTTTTTCCCTACCTTTGAGCCGGCATTGGAAGAACCGATGCTCGCCATGCTCAGCGCCATTACCGGCCATGAATACGACAAGGCCGAGTTCGAGAAAGCCGGTGAACGGATTTTCAACCTGGAGAAGCTGTTCAATTACCGCGAGGGGTTCCGCCGGGCCGACGACCGGCTGCCTGATCGTTTTTTCGAGGACGCCTTCACCGTTGGCCCCAAGAAAGGAGCGGTGCTCGACCGGAACCAGTTCGACGCCATGCTCACCCAGTACTACAAAGATCGGGGTTGGGATCCTGAAACTACCAGGCCGGAGAAGGAAAAGTTGCATGAACTTGGGCTGGATTCTATATAAGCCATGGAGGTAATAAAATGACTGCCAAAACCTTGATACAATCATTTACGCTACTCGCCGCAGCAGGTGTTGTTACGGGCCAGGCGCTGGCCGCAGATCCCCCTCAATCAGCGCAAACCATAACCAGGGCCGGTACCCAGGCTTCCATCAAAGGATCTGTCGAATACTTTACCGGCTCTGTCCGTGTCGATCCCTTGTTTTCGGCCAACGACGTGGCCCCATTTTCTGGAGCATATGTCACCTTCGAGCCGGGGGCCAGATCGGCTTGGCATATCCATCCGACTGGACAGCGACTGTTGGTGACTGCCGGCGTGGGCCGGACCGGGGAATGGGGTGGCCCGGTCGAAGAGATCAAGGCCGGTGATGTGATATGGTGCCCGCCGAAGATAAAGCACTGGCACGGCGCCTCACCAACTACTGCCATGACGCACATCGCCATCACCGGGACACTCAACGGCAAGAACGTTGAATGGCTGGAAAAGGTTAGTGATGAGCAATACAACGGCAAACCGGGAGGCAAGCATGAATAGACTTATCACCGCTTTCCTGGCTGTCATGCTTGTCATGATGTATCTCATTGTGGCCATAGCGGAGGCGCAAACCATGAACAAAAATCAGAAACTGAGTGCAAAACAACAAGGCATTATCCCCATCGCAGCTTTTACGGCCAAGGGTGATCTGGAAAGACTGAAAGTCTCACTGAAGGAAGGGCTGGATGCCGGCCTGACTATCAACGAGATCAAGGAAGTTCTGGTGCAACTGTATGCCTACGCCGGATTCCCGCGCAGCCTGAACGCAATCGGCACCTTCATGACTGTTTTGGAAGAGCGGCAGAAGAAGGGGGTCAAGGAAGAGGCTGGCAGGGAAGCTAGCCCCTTGCCGGCAAATAAGAGCAGTATCGAACTGGGTACGGACATTCAGACGCGACTGCTCGGTAAGCCGGTCACCGGGGCAATATATTCTTTCGCCCCCGCCATTGACCAATTTTTGAAAGGCCACCTGTTCGGTGATATCTTTGGGCGAGACAACCTGGACTTTCAGAACAGGGAGATCGCTACCATTTCAGCACTTGCCAGTATGGATGGCGTTAACCCTCAACTTCAGGCCCATTTCAATGTTGGGCTGAATACCGGCCTGACTGAGGAACAATTAAAGATCCTGATTTATGCACTCAGTGCCAAGGTTGGCAAGAAAGAAGCTGATAATGCCAGTGAAGTTTTCGGCAAAGTTTTGAGCGACAGAAAACAATCTTCCGACCGGCAAACTTCCTGAAAGATGTTTGGACCAAAGCGGCAAAAGCTAGCGGCATCACTGACAAAGTTCCCTATTCCCTTCGGCATACCTCGTTAACTGTGAATCGGCTTGCAACATTGACCCTTTTCGGCGCTCTCCTTGACCCACCAGACACATTTTAACTTACAGATATAACATAAACTGGCGGGTCACATCTGGACGCCGATCCGGGTCAAACCTGGAAGCCGATTCACAATCTGGTCATTGCTGTCACGATGGAAGGAGTAAAAGAGTTTCTCGGCATGTGGGCTGCTGAAACAGAAGGGGCGGAATTTTGGCTTTCCATCTTGACCGAATTGAAGAATAGGGAGTTAAGGATATACTAATAACCTGCGTAGATGGTCTAAAAGGATTTCCCGAAGCCATCTAGGCTGTTTTCCCACAGGTGCAGGTGCAACTCTGCATCGTCCATCTGGTGCGGCCCAGCCTGAACGTATCGTGGAAGCAGCTCAAGGAAATGGCAAATGATGCCATTGAATAACTGAACATGCCACTGCGGAAAGTGACCAAGAACCTGTACAGCCGACTGGATTGCTAAAGAAGGTGCTGGAAACGCCGGACTCATAGAATTAAATTGCCGGAAATGCCATTCCAAAAATTATTGCAGGCCCTACTCAGAAGAAGGAAATATGAGTAACACCCCGAAACATCCATTTATTAAACAACTAATTACAGGAGTTATGCTCCTTAATCTTGTTGTTGCCGTGATTATTCTTTTTTCTTTGGCTCAGAGCAAGCATCGTTATGACGAAAGGGCTGCGGTCACAACACAGAACTTGACTCAAGTGCTTGATGAAGCGCTGTCCGGTATAATTGCACATGTTGATGTAGCAATATTGGCGGTTGTCGATGAAGCGGAACGACAACTGGCTTCCGGAGCCATAGATGAAATTCAGTTCAACAACTTTATAATTCGTGAAAAATCGCGCCTTCCAGAACTTATAGCATTTAGAGCTACCGATGCTTCAGGGGATGCTATCTATGGCCCAAAGGCAAGTCCCGTCAAAACGACCAGCCTTGCTCAAAGGGACTACTTTGCGTATCTTCGTGACAACCCAAAAGCTGGCCTGGTAATTTCAAAACCTTTGGTGGGGGGCATTTCCGGAAAATGGATGGTTGTATTTTCCCGCAGGGTCAATCGTCCAGACGGTGCTTTCGCAGGGTTGGTTTACGCTGGCGTTCCTCTCGATCATCTTACGAAGACATTTTCAAAATTGAATGTCGGCAAAAATGGCGTCATATCTTTGATTGACTCTGAATTCAGCTTAGTAGCGCGGTATCCAGACTTAAAGAACGTAGAACGTGGGACTGGGCAAAAAGTTGCGTCTAAACAATTCATAGAGTTGATAGAAGCAGGCAAAACGATTGGAACCTACACTGCCAAGAGCAGTATTGATTCTTTGGTACGTATATATTCTTTCCGCACCATAGCATTATCACACCCCTTTTATATCTTTGTTGGGCTTGCAACTTCAGATTATCTGGCCGAATGGCATACTGAAATTTGGGTAATGTCTCTATTCATGTCAATCTTCCTGTTCATCTCCGTCATCGCAACAAGGTTGGTCCTCCGGCAATGGAAAGCAAACAAAAAGTCCAAGGATGAGATTGCAGAACATAAGACAATGCTTGAGCAGATACTGGATACTGCGAGCGTGGCGATTTTTCTTGTAGATTTGAAAGGAAAAATCATTCACGCCAATAAGCAGATGGCAGAGATGTTTGCCTGCTCAATTACGGATTTGTATGGAATGGAATACGTCGATCTTGTCCACCCTTCTGAACGGGTAATTGGCCGAAAGAGAATGCTCGACCTGTTGGAGAGTAAAGTCCAGTCCGTTGATCTTGAGCGATATTATTTGCGTATGGATGGAAAGGAATTTTGGGGGCACCTCTCTGGCAGACGCTTTTATGACATTCAGGGCAACGAATTAGGGCTTATTGGCGTAATTGCAGACATAAATGAACGTAAAGTGGCGGAAGAGGCGTTAAAGAAAAGTGAAAATCAATTATCAATGGTTCTGCAAGGAAGCCAGTTGGGTTTCTGGGATTGGAACATCATATCCGGTGAAGTGAAGCGTAACAGTCGCTGGGCTGAAATGATTGGCTTCACCTTGGAGGAGATCGAATTTACCGTCGGAAACTGGGATACTCTTATACACGAAGACGACCGTGCACTTGCATGGCAATCTATCAATGATCATCTTGCAGGCATAACACCTATGCATGCAGTTGAATATCGTATGCGCTGTAAGGACGGCCAATGGAAATGGATCCGTGACAGAGCAATGGTGGTTGAATATAGCTTAGATGGACAACCAACTCGAATGTGCGGCACTCACGAGGACATTACTCAGCAAAAAATGGCCGAGGAGGAGCGTAACAACCTCGAAAAACAACTTCTGCATGCCCAAAAACTGGAGAGTTTGGGTGTGCTGGCCGGCGGCATTGCTCACGACTTCAACAATATCCTCATGGCTATCCTCGGCAATGCTGATCTGGCACTTATGAGAATCAACAAGGAATCACCGGCCACCGAGAACCTGCACAAGATCGAGCAGGCGGCAGCCCGCGCAGCGGACTTGGCCAAACAGATGCTGGCATACTCCGGTAAGGGTAAATTCGTTGTAGAGAACATCGATTTGAATCTCATTTTAGAAGGCATGCTGCACATGTTGGAAGTCTCAATATCAAAAAAAGCCGTACTGCGATTCAACCTGCATCATGATCTCCCCGCTGTAGAGGCAGACGCCACCCAAATACGTCAAATAGTAATGAATCTTGTCATAAACGCTTCTGAAGCTATTGGTGATAAGAGTGGTGTTATATCCATATCCACTGGCTGTATAGATTGCGACAAGGATTACCTGAAATCAGCTTGGCTTAACACCGATATCCCTGAAGGCCGATATGTCTACTTTGAGGTTTCCGACAGTGGCTGCGGTATGGATAAGGAGACACAGTCAAAGCTGTTCGATCCGTTCTTCACCACCAAATTTACCGGCAGAGGATTGGGGATGGCGGCTGTTCAGGGAATCGTCCGGGGACACAAAGGTGCTATTAAAGTCTACAGCGAACCGAACAACGGGAGCAGTTTCAAGGTGTTACTGCCTGTCTGTACAGAGGTTGCAAGGCAACAGGTTGTTGACGCTGGTACCGTTGAATTCAAGGGTGAAGGGACGATCCTGCTGGTAGATGACGAAGAGACCATCCTGGATGTCGGTTCGCAGATGATCAAGGAACTCGGTTTTTCGGCCATCACGGCCATAGACGGCCGGGATGCGATCGAAAGATTCAAGTCGCAGCAGGGGTTATTCTGCGTCATACTTGATCTGACCATGCCTCATATGGACGGAGAACAGACATTTAGGGAGTTAAGAATAATCGACCCGAGCGTGAAGGTAGTCATATCGAGCGGTTACAGTGAGTATGAGGTGACCCAGAAATTTGCCGGAAAGGGGTTAGCGGGGTTCATCCAAAAACCGTTCAAGTTGTCAACTTTAAAGGAGGTGCTCCAACGTATCTGAATCAAATCATATGACCGGAAAAACATTTACACAAAATTCTAGACACACCCATTTGAGATGGCTTCAACTGGAACCTGACGAGTATCTATTAAACTGAAGGAAGTCCAAGCCTTTTACGAGCTAAGTGTCCTACAAGCCTTCCTCTTCAAATACCCTTTCCACTATTTCCTGACGCTTTTTACTCCTACCGCCAAATCTTTTGTATATTTCGTTCTTAATAGGCAGCATTTCGAGGGATTGGCATTCTCGTAGGTACTGTCGGATTTGAGCTACAAATATTTCCTCCTCCTGTGCCTGCCGCTGGTGCTCCTGATCCTTGTAGCGGCGTGTAACCGCCTTGCAGAGGCGAGAGTCGAACTGGTAAAGAGCCGATACATGGCAGTTACAGCTCCTGGCAATATCGATAACTTTCCTGGGAGGTTCTTCTCCAGAGGCTATTCGCTGCATTGTCTGATGAATCATGGGCCAGTCGATGGGGCTTTGCGAGGTCACGTTAAGACCTGTGGATGTCTCGCAGGCAGGTTCATATGCAGTACTCTCTTCAAAAAAATCCCCATTAGCGATTTCCACCAAGGTTACGTTAAATACCTGGCATATCCACAGCAGGTTGCCGAGCATGGGGACGTAGGCACCGTTCAGCCAGTCAAGAACATACGAGTGATTGATTTTCAGCAGGCGGGCAAGCGCCCGGGCACTTTTGTCCTTCATGCGCGTCCTGATAAGGAAAGCGATGAAATCCGCTATCCGCTCACGCTTGGGTTGCTCCCGCAGAGTAGGGCCAACAGCAAGAAGATCTCCCACTAAATTGGCTACTCGTAAATATGACTCTTCTGATGGTGATACCTGCGGAGCATTGCCGGCGCCAAGCCATTCTCCGCAGGATGTGCAATACCCTGGGACGATTCGAGGCGCCAACACAGGAGATTTTGACTGGCAGCAAGGGCAACGGTCGACGAGCCAACATCCATGCCGCGGGCAGGCCTTCACCTCTGCGACATTGAAAAGCAGGGGTTCGTAAACACGATTCTGCTCACGCAACTCGTTGAGGCATACTGGGCACCATGACCGGTCCCTATTTAGCAACTTCTTGTCAGGAATAATATTTCTGAACATCAGGAAATTTGTGTGGATGAGATCCTGGCAATGCGAAAGCATCCCCAGGACTCTCACCCACTCAGCACTTGTTCCACAGCGGCCGTTCATTGCAGCAATTGCACTAAATGAACTCTCCGTTACCCTGGCAGGTGTCAGGTACTGGTGGCTGAGCAACGGTGAGATCACGTGACAGAGAACATCCTTCACTGTCAGATCGATGTGGTCTGCACACCTTGAAAGATAACTGCTTAAGCTTTCGACTAAGGGAGTGTTAAGACCTTGGACGTTCAGGTTGACAAGAGGAGTCGGCAACCGCTTTTCATGGAATTCCGGCAGCCATTCACAAGTATTTTGCTGTTTATTCGACATCCTGATCTCTCCCATTCTTGAGGCGCTGAGGTTTCCTTTCACCGGGCTTGAGCTTCTTGCCCGGTGAATTATTACGCGCAGGTTTCTGTTTTTTGGCCTTTTCTGCCGCTGAGGTTTCAATTTTGAGCAGCTCTTTCATCTTCGTAAGCGGCTGCGCCGAAGTGGTGAGCTTCTTCTCGCCCTCGACCAGTTCTTTCCAGATGGTTTTGAGCTGTTCGTCGGACATCACTGTCCTCATCAGGTGGTCATGCGTGAACATATTTCCCCCTTCGATCGCCACAAGCCTGACGGTCCTGTCGAGCCAGCTCTTGAGGATGCCGACGCAGCCCAGTGAACCTGCGTACAGATCTTCGATCATGCTGACCAGTGGGGGGGCGCAGGTGAAGGGGATCTTCTCCTGGAACGTTGCGAGCACGTTGGTGAATTCCTGGCACTCATCCAGGTTGTTGGGCATGTAGCGTGGGAAGTGGATATCAATACTCCGACGGCTCAACTGTCCACTCAGGTTCCGGAAGTTGATGAGGTCGTAGACGCCGGCAAGCACGATGATGGTCTCGGTCAGATTGGCAATGGACTTCAAATGATCCAGTTGTGCATGAATGCCGCCGGGACCGCTGCCAATACCGATATGCTGCGCCTCATCGATTATAAGCACCTTCACGTTCCTCCTGATTATCGCTTCCTGCAACGAGAAGAGGAGTTCATATCCGACGGTTTTCTGCCATTTCGGGGGCTTGTGCGTACGCAATTCCAGCGGGCACTTTTTGATCGGTAGCGGTTCCATCATTACATTCAATGTTGAGCGATACAGTTCCTTCCAGGAGAATTTTGGGCTGTCCGGAGCCCGGGCTTCGACAACCAGAACCGGCAGGTCGCCTTTGGAAGAAATGCCGGAGGAAAACATTTCATCGGTAAACTTTTCCCGGAAGCTTTCAATGAGGGTCGTTTTGCCAACCCCAGTTGGGCCGAAAAGGAAAATGAGCGTGCCTTCGACGGCATTGTTCACCTCGAAAAACAGCTTTTCACGAGCCGTCACGAGATGAGCATGGGTAATGCGGCCGTTCTGAAAAGCTTCGACATCTTGGTTGCCTGGAAAAATCTTCATGCTATGTCCTTTCTGTTTGCGGTTAGTGCGCATATACATCTCAGGTTCGAGGAACCTTGGAGGAGGTCGACCTCGCGATTGATGGCCGGATACATGTTGCTGGGTGTGAAAGTCATAAATATCCTTGTCCTGAACAGTGCATCGATTACAGATCATCCAGTATCTTAATGGCCGAAGTGTCGTACACGAGAGTTGTCTTGCCCTGCTCGCCGATAGAGCCCTCAACTGCATTTGCAGGCTCAGTATGCCCATCCTCCTCGGCATATTCGTAGGAGCGGCCTTCGGCATCCCGTTTGCGCATGACCAGAAGCACCTCCTCGTTGCTAGTCTCCCTGAGGAAGTCCCGTAACAGCTTTGGGGTCATTTGGTATTTTTGGTTCGTCAGACGGCACCTTTTCTTGATTTCTGTCGATATCCGTATCATTTCGCACTCAGTGAGCCCGTTTAGATAATGGAAAAACTCCGGGGAACGACATATCTGCCAGGTACCATTGACATACGCGTAGGCAATCCCAATATTGAACGGTTCGTAGCGAACCGGAACCCGAGTCTTTTCGATCACCCGGGAACGAAATGCGTCACACCAGTAAAAGATGTTGTTGATCTTCACCCCCTTTGACGGGACTACCAAGGCTGTCCCTTTGGGGGGTGTGGGACGGGTCATCATCATGAACGAATCATCGTAGGCAACGCAGCGGCCCGTGCGCAGACCATGCTCGATTATTCCTCGTTCAAAGGCGGCCCGGGGGGATTCGAACAGCGCCGGGTGATCAATCTGGTCGTAGATTTCATACAGGAATTCCTCGAGACGGGGTTTGAGCGCGTCAAAGGTCCAGACGGCGTTGTTGGCCGGAAGATGACTTGAACTAACCGATCGGGGGTTCTTCATCCCCTGGGTATTGCCCAGCAGTGTGTTGACAAATACCGTATTCGTGGTGCCGAAAATCCGCTCCACCACACTGCCGAACCGCGCCTGTGACGGAGGTCGGTATTTGATGTTGATCATGTAATAGGCGCACACACGTGCGAGGTAACGCGAATGGAACTCCTTACCGTTATCGAGGACGAGAGTTTGCGGTAGTCGCTGGAACCGCCTAACGCACTCCCGCAGAATCATCATCACGGGCCGGTAGCTCGGAGGCTCAAAAGAAATATAGATGGCCAAAACTCTGCGGGTGAAAGCGTCAATCATGATGGTGAGCCAAAGGTGAGTGAGTGATTTGCCGGTTTTCGAATCGAAGAGCACTATGTCGAGCCGTGTGTGATCGATGTGTACAACCTCAAATGGTCGATCGCCGTGACGGGGAGTGTCAATCTCCAGCTGCCAGTAGGATATCTCGACCTGGTAGGCGGCTTTTTTCCCCTTACGCTTTCTGGTTACCTCAACGCGACTTATTTTTGAGCTCACACCGCAAAAAGTACGTTGCGACGCAGGGGTAATGCCCTCCTCCTCACACCGCTGTACATATTCAGCGTACGCTCGCTTAAGCGTAGGTTGGCTTTTGGTCAGGTAAACTTGGTGCAGCACGTCGTTAATCAATGCTGCGGCACGTTTTGGCATCTTTGCTTGTCGGTTCCCTCTCGCCTTGCAATCGTCAAATAGGCCCAAAAAACCGCACCCATAGGTCATTTCGGCGTCACGATACCGTCTAAGCCACTTCCAGGCGGTGGAAGGGGTTTGACGGCCGGCCTTGTTAAGCCACGGCAGGACGAAATCCCGCATCCGTTGCCTGGCGCGCTCAAATTCATCGTCGCTTTTTGAGTTCAGGATTGCCTGGATATCCGCGTTTCGTGCGCTGGCATCGCCGGTTGAGGTGATTTTCCCTATCTTTATCAACTGCTCGAAAGTTTCCAGAGAAAATGTGGTGACTTTCCCGTCCTGATTTCTCAGCCAGACATCATTGCTGATCTGGATGATTTCAAACGGCCGACCGTCGAAGGAGATTATCGATCCTTCTGCCAGGCGAACCGAACCAGCTGCCGGTGACCAACCTCCCGCCAACGGTAAATCAAGAAAGCTGTCAGACATCGCCCTGTTGGTAAACACCGGTACTGACTGATGGCGGGCCAGAACATGCTGATTGAGATCCACATACAGCTCTTCGTAGGCAATCAGTTTCAGCACGTCGGAGCGCGAGTAATCCCCTTCGTGCGAGAATATTTCGCCCAGTGTGATCCCTTCGTGGGTAGCTACCAGTTGGAGGATGCTTCGCTTTGCCGATGGAGCTATGTTACCGGATTCATGCAGGAAATCGAGGATGTACTCGATATTGCGCTGAAGGATTGCGTTGAATTCTGCCGTCGAGCAAATGTGGTAGAACAGTCCGAGTCTTTCCGCAAATTCCTCGCCGCTGGGGCATGACCAGGAACCGTCATCATGTCGTAAATAACGATTCGAGTGAGCCGAAGATGTCAATAATACCGACTCAGGCTTGACCTCAACCCATCCTGCGCTGCCGTCCTGACGAAGTAAAAAGAAATCGGCCGTTGACCAGATCCCCTGGTTCAGTCCGTGCTCGTTGGTCCATGAGATTTTGATCTGTTCAGGAGGCTGATCATAAAACTCCAGCACCTCGTCCGACACCTCGCATTCTCTGATGAAGCACCACTCGCCCATGTTGCTTTCGGATTTGATCTCGCATCCCATTTTTTGGCTCTGAAACACGCCGGTCATATTGGAGTAATTCCCTCTGACATTGCGTCCAGGAGGTTTCAGCCGGATAGAGTCGATAATTGCATCGCCTGCTGGTGGGCGGGGCACCATTGCCTTCCATTCGGCATACTGATCATCGTTCATGCGCATTGACTGATCCACCTCCGGTAGTCTTAGGGTTGCTTCCGCACTTCGGGAGATTTTGTGCAGGCCAGAAAGCAGGAAAAGCTGGGTCAGAGAGTTTAGCTGGCCTCTAATCCTTTAAATGTTCGGCAATTTATTTCAGTAATTTAGGTAAAAGTGTAATGATGCCGATATGTTATGTACCAAATATGGTATAGGCAATAATAAGTATTGACTGTCTCCAGGGGTAGAGGTATTAGAATTATTTTTATGAAACTAAATGACAACTCAAGGACTGACAAATTTCCTGAGGTGATTTCTCGGCTTTACAACATCCTTTTCGAGAGACTTCAGGAGATGAAAGATGAGAACGCTCTGTCCTTGCTGGAATTGTCAAACCTCACCCCAAAAATGGTCAAAGGGGCGGATTACCTTTACTTTCAGGGGCGCTTGCTGAATGGGAGGCAGAAACAGGTTTACCTTGGGGCTCGCAAGGCATCTGTCCTGGATATTGAAGAAAAGTTCGCTAAAGCTCAGGAGGTAAAACAGAAGTATCTTGATACAATCGAGAAGTCGTTAGGCGCGCTCAGGGCACTTGGCGTGGGAGCCTTTCCCGCCAGACCGGGGAGAGTTATTGCCGCACTTGCCGAGGCGGGCATATTCGATTTGTATGGTGGGGTGCTTCTTGAAGATGCCGCTTTTTATTGTCTCGCCCAATTGCACGGGCTGATGCTGCCCAAAGCCCTTGATGATGAAACTGATATTGTCGTGGGAGTTTCTGCCAGCCCCAAAGTTCCTCAAAACCCCTTGGGCCTTCTGGATAAAGGGTATTCTCCCGTGAATCGCTTCGACCCGGTTGCGATGCCCTATTACTCACGCGAAGTAACGGGCAGTTGTGGGATCAGCTTCCTCTGTCTATGGAACGAAGCGGGGGAGAATGGGGCTTTGCTGCAATTTCTGATTAAAGAGCCAATACAAGTGATTGCCTTTTGCAAACGACCCGTCATCGTAACTGTCCCGGACCCGGTTCGATACTTCTTGTTCAAGATTATACGTTCGCAGCTTGCGGAAAATAGCTCTTCGATTGCCAACAGGGATCTGTTTCAGGCAAAAGCTTTATTCAAGGGAGTTCGTGAAAAGTTGACGTATTCTGAAATATACAGAGAAGCACGGGCATTAAATTGGGAATGGGGGCCACTCATAGCGAGGGGGCTTGAAAATCTCAAGCGGACCATGGGGTAGACACCATATGTCATGGCAGGGGCAGGAAATTTCCCACTCTTAGCCGGTTTTAATGGCTTTTTTGCACTGGTTCTGGTACATGAATGCTGTTAATCTTCTGTTAGGGATGCTCCATGCCGCCAACCCCCGAGGAAAAAGCCCGCGAAGAGATTGACCGGCTCCTGATACAGGCCGGATGGCTGGTCTGCGACCTGAAAGAGGCAAACATCCATGCCGGCCGTGGCGTCGCTATCCGCGAGTTTCCGCTCAAGCCCGGTCATGGGGAGGCCGACTACCTTCTCTACGTCGATGGCCAGGCTGCCGGAGTGGTGGAGGCGAAACCTGCCGGCTACACACTCACCGGCGTCGAGATCCAGTCAGACAAATACAAGCATGGCCTTCCCGATACCCTCCCTGCCTGGTCACGACCGCTGCCGTTCTGCTACCAGTCCACCGGCGTGGAGACCCGCTTCACCAACGAACTCGATCCCAACCCCCGGTCGCGACCGGTCTTTTCGTTCCATCGTCCCGAGACCCTTGCCGCATGGCTTACTGATGAGGGCGACAGGGAAATCGGCATCGCCTCTGAGCCTTCCTCCATTTACCGCTCAACCTATCGCGCCCGCTTGCGGCAGATGCCGACACTCCACGAAGAGGGGCTCTGGCCGGCGCAGATCACGGCCATCGCCAACCTGGAAAAGTCTCTGGCAGACAACCGGCCACGGTCTCTGGTGCAGATGGCCACTGGCTCGGGCAAGACCTTCACTGCCGTCTCCTTTATCTACCGTCAGCTGAAGTTCGCCAACGCCAAACGGGTACTGTTCCTGGTGGACCGAGCCAACCTGGGGCGCCAGACCTTCAAGGAGTTCCAGCAGTACGACTCCCCGGTCAATACCTTCAAGTTCACCGACGAGTACATCGTCCAGCACCTTCAAGGGACCACGATCGACACCACCGCCAGGGTCTGCATCTGCACCATCCAGCGCCTCTATTCCATCCTTCGGGGCGAAGAACTGCCTGAAGAGCTGGATGAGCAATCGGCAGAAGGAGTCGAATCGCTCTTCAAGGAACCGCAGCCGGTGGTCTACAATCCGGCCGTACCGCCAGAGACCTTCGACCTGATCATCACCGACGAATGCCACCGCTCCATCTACAACCTCTGGCGCCAGGTGCTCGAATACTTCGATTCGTTCCTGGTAGGCCTCACCGCCACCCCCAGCAAGCAGACATTCGGGTTCTTCAACCAGAACCTGGTCATGGAGTATCCGCACGAACAGGCGGTTGCCGACGGGGTCAACGTCAACTACGATGTCTACCGCATCCGCACGAGGATCACCCAGGGTGGTTCGACCGTCGAGGCAGGCCATTACGTGGACCGCCGGGAGCGGGAGACGCGGGCGGTACGCTGGGAGCGGCTGGATGAAGACCTCGCCTACGAGGCGAAGCAGCTCGACCGGGACGTGGTTGCCGTGGACCAGATCCGTACCGTCATCAAAACCTTCCGCGACAAGGTGCTGACCGAGATCTTCCCCCAGCGTCAGTGGGTTCCCAAGACCCTGATCTTCGCCAAGGACGATTCCCATGCCGAGGATATCGTCAAGATCGTTCGCGAGGAGTTCGGCAAGGGGAACGACTTCTGCCAGAAGATCACCTATCGCACCACCGGCGCCAAGCCGGAAGACCTGATCGCGGCCTTCCGCACCAGCCCGATGCCGCGCATCGCCGTAACCGTGGACATGATCGCCACCGGTACCGACATCAAGCCGCTGGAGATCGTCTTTTTCATGCGCACGGTCAAATCCCGCTCCTTCTTCGAGCAGATGAAAGGTCGCGGGGTGCGGGTCATCAACAAAGACGACCTGCTGGCCGTCACGCCGGATGCCATCGCTAAAGACCACTTTGTCATTGTCGATGCCGTCGGTGTCTGTGAAGAGGACAAGACCGACTCCCGGCCGCTGGAGAAGAAACCGACCGTTTCCCTGGAAAAGCTCCTTCAGGCAGTGGCGCTGGGGAATGCCGAGAGCGAGACCATCTCCTCCCTTGCCGGCCGCTTCGCCCGTCTGGAGAAGAAGCTTCCGCCCGAGGCAACAGCAGAGATCGCGAAGCTTGCCGGCAAGGGGCTGAAGGAGATCACCGCTGATCTGATCGCCGCCATCGACCCGGAGCAACAGATCGAGCAGGCACGGCGCCAGTTCGCGACAGATGATCCGACGGTGGAGCAGGTCAAACAGGCCGCCACCCAGTTGGTCCGCGAGGCGGTCAAGCCGCTCTGCAATCCCAGGGTGCGGGAGAAGATCCTGGAGCTGCATGCCCGGGCTGACCAACTCATCGACACCGTGAGTGCAGATGAGGTGATCGAGGCAGGGTTTGATGCCGAGGCGCTGGAAAAGGCCAAGGGGCTGGTGCAGAGCTTCGAGCAGTTCATCGAGGAGCACAAGGACGAGATAACCGCCCTCCAGATCCTTTACAGCCGTCCGTACCACCAGCGGCTCAGGTATGACGAGATCAAGTCCCTGGCGGAAATGATCGAGAAGCCGCCCTATCTCTGGCGCATTGATCGCCTGTGGGATGCCTACGCAGCCCTGGAGACCTCCAGGGTTAAAGGTGCGGGGACGAGACGGCTCTGGACCGACATCGTCTCGCTGGTCCGTTTTGCCCTGCATCAGGATCCGGTGCTGGAGCCTTTCGCGGAGCATGTGCACGAGCGGTTCGCGGTGTGGCTGGCCAAGCAGGAAGAGGGCGGGATGACATTTTCTGACGAGCAGCGGCGCTGGCTGGAGATGATCCGGGATCATGTCGTTGCCAACCTCTCCATCGAGCGGGATGATTTTGCTTATGTGCCGTTCAGCCAGGAAGGCGGGATCGGGAAGGTGTATCAACTGTTCGGGGAAGAGCTCTGGCCGATGCTGGAGGAGTTGAATGAGGTGCTGGCGGCGTGAGCAATTGGCAATTGGTTAAACTTGGATCAGTTACGACGAAGGTTGGGAGCGGCGCCACTCCGCGAGGTGGGAAGGTTTCATATAAATCAGCTGGTATCTCACTGATCAGGTCCCAGAATGTCCATTTTGATGGTTTCCGGGATGAAGGACTCGCGTTCTTAGATGACGATCAGGCTGAGGCGCTTAAGTCGGTGGAAGTCCGTGCTGATGATGTACTGCTCAATATTACCGGGGCCTCAATAGGGCGTGTGACGACTGCGCCGTATCGAATGTCTGGTGCGAGAGTTAATCAGCATGTGTGCATTATAAGGCCTAAGCCGGAGCTTAGTCCCTCCTATCTACGCTGGTATCTTGCCTCTCCTCATGTTCAGCACTTTATCTTCGATATTCAGACCGGAGTTACACGGCAGGCGCTTACAAAAGATCAAATTTTGGCTTTTAGTGTTCCTCTTCCACCGTTAGAAATTCAAGAGAGGGTCGTCTCCGAAATCGAAAAACAGTTCTCCCGCCTCGACGAGGCCGTGTCAGCGCTGAAGCGGATTCAGGCGAACCTCAAGCGGTACAAGGCGGCGGTGCTGAAGGCTGCTGTGGAAGGGAAGCTCACCGAGCAGTGGCGGAAGGGGCATCCCGACGTCGAGCCTGCCGATCAGCTCCTCAAACACATCCTCGCCGAGCGCCGTGCCAAGTGGGAAGCCGAAGAGCTGGCGAAGATGAAAGCGAAGGGGATCAAGCCGAAGGATGATTCGTGGAAGAAGAAATACAAGGAGCCTGCCGGGCCGGATACGGCCAATCTGCCGGAGCTGCCTGAGGGGTGGGTGTGGGTTCGTCTTGGTGCACTTCCCGTTGATGTCTTTGATGGACCTTTCGGGTCTAATCTGAAAAGCACTGACTATGTTTCGTCTGGTGTCCGAGTAATTCGCCTAGAAAATATAGGCTCGCTTGAGTTTATTGACGGGAAAGTATCATTTGTCACTGAGCAAAAATATGAGCAACTGAAGAAGCATACGGTAGGACATGGGGACATTATTTTTTCTTCCTTCGTAGCAAACGAAACACGGGTTGTCATATTGCCAGGTCATATCAAAAAGGCAATCAATAAGGCGGACTGCTTCTGTGTACGAATAAACGACGTGGCAATTAATAAGCGCTACATCGAAACCTTCCTAGCGACTCGTACTGCCTATGAACAATTGGTTGGGGACGTTCATGGCGCCACACGTCCAAGGATCAACACAACTCAACTGAAGGATTGTCACATATCCATGCCGTCTATTGCTGAACAGAATGAAATTGTCTCTGAAATCGACCGCCGCCTCTCCGTCACTGAAGAACTCGAAACCACCATCGAGACAAACCTCAAACGCGCCGAGCGCCTGCGGCAGACGATTCTTTCAAAGCAATTTCATATCACAAAATAAGATAACGGGTCGATCATGCTCCCAGATTTTGTAGTTTTAAAAAGAGAGATTAATGAAGTTCTAAACCTATTTATGAGGCGGAGATTTCAATATTACTGTACCGGCATACAAGATATTCCAAAAGAACAGTTGTTTGAAGGTACTGGTATGTCAATTCATCGTGCCTCAGGAGATGTTGACAAGAGTTCATTTATTCAAAATTCAACGGAATTCTCTATTTCTTATGACGAGGTTCCAGGTTTATCTCTTAACGATGTATTAGATAAATTAGATAAAGCCGCTAAAAACATGTCTGATCAAGTCCAAAAAACCTTCTATCTAAAAATGAACGAAGATCTTGATCGAATGGGTAGAACTGTAGATCAGAAGGGTAAACCATTTACGGCAGATACTATCTTGGAAGCACTTAAAAGCATCCACATAGACTTTGATAAAGATGGAAAACATCATGGTTTGGAGTTGCACACTGCTCCGCAATTACAGGACGCTGTCAGGAAGGCCTTTGCTGACCTTGAGGCTGATCCTGACCTTAAGAGGCGACACGAAGAATTGATGATTCAGAAGCGGGAGGAGTACCGTGCTAGAGAGGCTTCTCGAAGGCTGGTTGGATAGCGCAAGTGAAAGGAGTTATCAAGGCCCCTTCTGTCAAATATTGTCAGCAAAAGGGTACAAGATTCTCCACAGCACACGTCATAGCGCACTTGAGTTCGGAAAGGATATCATAGCAATCGGACCTGATGGCAAGACGTGTGCGTTCCAATTAAAAGGTAATCCGGGTGCCCGGTTATCCTTATCTGAATTCAGAGACATTCAAAACCAGTTAGTTCAACTTGTAACCCAGCCTGTCATTTATCCAGGCTTAGGAATAGCACCGCATAGGTCTTTTTTGGTTACAAACGGAATTGTTGAAGAGGAGGTCCATCGTGCGCTAGACGACCTAAATCGTGGTTGGGCTGCGCAATGTGCCATTGGTCATACGGTCGAACTGATTTCGCGAGGTCAGCTACTAGCTGACATTCAACTGTATGGCGCGAACTTGTGGCCTTCCGAGCTAGAGAATGTGAATAATCTGCTGAGTTTGCTAGTAAAAGACGGGAAAGAGAGTTACTCATTTGAGCTTGCGTCAGAGTTGTTAAAAGAAGTTCTTCTGCTGGAAGAAACTATCCCGAATAAAGTATCTGCCAATGAAATTAAACGTAGAATTACAAGTGCTGCTCTTCTTACCGCGGCTACTCTGCGGAACTTCTATCGAGAAAATAACCATTACAGCATAATTTGTGGATGGTGCATGTATGCAACCCATGCAGTAGCTTGTATAGAGAGACATGGTAAGTCGTATAAGCAAAATGCTAAGGAAGCTGTTGATATTGCCATGGCTTCAATCCTTGCAGCATTGTCTGACTTGTGTGATGAAATCAAGGACAAAGGCCATCTCGTAGAAGGTGATCCTTTGGCAGATGCTGTTACATATCGAGGTAGGTATACGCTTGTCGTCGCATTGATGTCAGTTTACTGGTTTTGGGGCCAAGAAGCTGGATTCTTAAAAGAAGGCCATGATGGCTTTTTACAAAAGTTTTTACCAAGAGACTTCACCCATCATTATTTGTGGGGCGAGGGGGCTGTTCCGCAATTTCTGATATATATCTGGTATCTACGAGCAACAGAGGCCGGGATTCGGCCCGACTTCATGTTAGGAGAACTTCTTAAGCAAATTGTTGGTGCCAATACGCAAAAAAACGAGGTTGGCTTAAGCAGCCCGTATTACGGGTTTGAGGACAAGATACGCTTTCTTATGAAAGAATTTCTCGGAATAAAAGAGGACCCATACCACGATACAAAATT
Organism: Geoanaerobacter pelophilus; assembly: GCF_018476885.1. Classification (NCBI taxonomy): domain Bacteria; kingdom Pseudomonadati; phylum Thermodesulfobacteriota; class Desulfuromonadia; order Geobacterales; family Geobacteraceae; genus Geoanaerobacter; species Geoanaerobacter pelophilus. Next base: position 1,072,954 of record NZ_JAHCVJ010000001.1, on the reverse strand, counting down.
TCAGAATTCATCGTATTTTGCAAAACCACTCCTGAATTTGCTAGTCCGGACAAATTTTAAAGTTACATCCAAATCAGTGTGGCCGAGCTATTCTAAAATGCTTCACAAGCATTTTGAGCCAGAAGAGAAATGGATGTATTGTCTTTATAAATCAGCCAAAGGCACAAATGTTGATGATCAACCCCCGCTGACAAAAGAATGGCAAGAGTTGCAGCAGGAGGCCCGAGAATGTCGATGCCTTGAAGTGCCGGAATCTCTTGTTGAAAACAAATATTTGATCATGCTTTTTTGTATAGTTTTACCCTATCGAGCTATTCCATCAGTAATAAGTAAGCTCGATAGATATTTCAACGGTTCTTGGTTTATACGTGAACCTCCTGTCGTATAAACAGTGCAAACAAAGAAATAAGGAGGATTGATATGAACACTGGAAATAATGCTAATAGATGGTGGGAAGGATATCTTGTCCGTTACCTAATGCCATCTATAGCTGGCATGGTAATAGTTAGTAACTTGTCAAACATATCTGGGCCTGAGATGAGGTCAGTTCTATTTATCCCAAGCGAGGTTCGAGACCTAGATGCTGCTAGATTGATCCTGCTCTTTTTGTATGGAAACCTGTTTTGTTACATTGCCTCGTATCCAATCCTTACTTTCCATGCAACTCGGGTTATTGATTTTGGTAAAGAAGGGAATAAATGGCCAGCAAAAATACATCTTGATGGATACTTAGCCACATTTTTTGCTGGGGCATTGGTGATTGTGTTGTCGACCTTATACTCTGATCTGCTAGCCGTAATTTCTGCCTTTGCAGTTGCTGTTGGGTTTTCATCACTTCAGATTGCTCGCATGTATACGGCTTTTACTAACAAAATTGAATGCTGGGGACTTAAAAATAAAGTTACCCCCTTATATGGGCTTGCCTATTCACTGTCACGCAGGCGTGGCATAATTACCGAAAATCAAAAAAACTGGACTAACAAAGAGCTAGTCGATACATATAGGCATTTAAGGGAGCATGGCAATACTGCATTTATATTCTTTCTTGAGCTGATATTGGCTGGGCTATGTTTTTTGATTATTTCAAATACTAGCTCTTCGCATCATCTTCTTTTGCTAGGTATATTATTTGGGATTTGGGCAATTCCCTCCGTTCTTATCCACTTGGTTGGGCAACATCTAGAACGCCGTTTTTCGCTATATGACAGGCGTCTCACAGCAGGATCGGACGAAGAAATCCGTGAGGAAGAAGCTGAGGGCTCATTATGAATCCAGACTCAATGCAAGCTCATTGTTACTTCTGCAACGGACTCTCGTTAGAAGGAATATATAAGTAAAGTGAGGTAGTCCATGCCCGTATATGAAATAACTACCGATGCAATTCATCCGCTGGAGGAGACATCCTTCATTTCCGCCGGCATCCGTGAGCGGGCTGATCTCCAGCGACTTCTGCTTGATTCTATCAGCGTCATTGACCGTGACGTTATGGTGATTACCGAAGAGTTTGGCGAATGGGAAGATAGTCGTCGCCGTATCGATCTGCTTGGGCTTGACCGGACCGGAAACCTCGTGGTTATTGAATTGAAGCGCACTGAGGACGGCGGCCACATGGAGTTGCAGGCCATCCGTTATGCCGCGATGGTATCGACAATGACGTTTGCCAAGGTCGTATCCGTGCATGCCGATTATCTAAAGGTCCACGGTAAGGATGGGGACGCCGAGGCGGCAATTCTTGATTTTCTGGGTTGGGATGAGCCGAACCAGGAGGAGTTTGCGCAGGATGTCCGCATCATTCTGGCCTCGGCTGAATTTTCAAAAGAGTTGACCACCTCGGTAATGTGGCTGAATCAACGTGACATGGATATCCGCTGCATTCGGCTAAAGCCGTACCGACTGGGGGAGCGTATCCTCCTCGACGTTCAGCAGATCGTTCCCCTGCCTGAGGCCACCGATTATCAGGTGCGAATCAGGGAAAAAGCGGTAGAACAGCGCCAGGCAAGGCAGCAGCAGACTAACCGCGATCTTACCCGCTTTAATCTTAGAATCGAAGGTGCTGAGTATCAGAACCTTCCGAAGAGGCGCATGATCTATCAAGTCGTCAAAGCGATGATAGGCAGAGGAAAGACGCCAGAGGAGTTGCTGCCGCTGCTGCCCGGCAGTGAACGCTGGCTGATTGTCGAAGGTGAGTGCTCTGAGGAGGAGTTCCATCAGAGGGCAGAAAAGGTTCGCGGCCAGCGTGGCGCACTTTATGAACCCCGACGCTATTTCAATGAGGACGGGGAACTGTTCCGCATAAACGGGAAAACCTATGCTCTGACTAAGATGTGGGGCACAGGGACAATCCCCGCGATGGAAGCGATCAAGGAGAAATACCCTGAAGTGAAGATTGAATATGTGGAAGCAGTTTAGTTGTTGAATTTAACGGATAGTGAACGGAGAGCGAATGTCAAAGGCTAAGATATTTCTCGTTGGAGAAACAGATAAAGTGCTCGTTCCAATGGAGGAGACGCCATATGCCGCGGAAGATATTCTCCAAGGTCTTTTGGAGGACTACCCCGACCTCGTTCCCGGCGATCAAATCAATCCCGATTATCCGCGCAAATGGTTACTCATAAAACGAGAGGCTGGCGTCCCATCTTGTCAGGACGGAAGCGACAACTGGAGTCTCGATCATCTGTTTGTAGATCAGGATGGGATTCCAACGTTCATAGAGTGCAAACGGGCGACTGATACCCGCATCCGCCGGGAAGTTGTCGCCCAGATGCTCGACTACGCTGCCAATGGCACTATCTATTGGTCTGTCGACCGTCTCAGGCAAGATGCTGCTGAAACGGCGCGCCTGCAACAAAAAGACCTCGACGAGTTGGTTGCAGACTTGGTCGGTTCCCGTGAAGAGGATGCGCTGGATCAATACTGGAAAACTGTCGAAAAAAATCTCAAGGAAGGCAAAATCCGCCTTGTCTTTGTTGCCGATGAAATCCCACGAGAATTGCAGCGGCTGATTGAGTTCATGAATGACAAAATGTCTGACATTGAGGTAATCGGCGTCGAGGTGAAGCAGTACCTTGGCGGCGAGAGAAGGGCCGTTGTCCCGCGATTGATCGGTTTGACCGAAAGGGCCAGGCAGAAGAAAGAAGGTGGCTCCACGACACCAACCAATCAGACCAAGTTTCTTGCCAGCCTTCCTTCGGAAAGTCGTGAGTATTTTGACAAACTATTCGGCATTGCACAGCAGCGTAACCTGATTGTTTCGTGGGGCAAGCAGGGCTTCTCGCTCCGCATCAAGTTTGCCAGCAACAGTAAAGTTACGTCGTTCGCCTATGGATGGCCTAATGGGCATTTTAACTTCTATTTCGAATATCTCGATGTTTCTCAGGAAGAGTTGGCAGCACTTCGTAAGGAGTTGATGAGCTTCGGCGTTTTTAACGAGTCTGGCAAATATACACTTGATGTGTTTATCGATCAGGCCAATCTGGACAAGGCTCTGGAGATGTTTGTGTTTATTGCCGACAGGATGGAGCAGTTGGCGGCAATTGAAGCTTAAGATTTCAATAAACGGGCTTGGAGAGCGGAATGGCAAAGATCCAAATTGACATGTTCGAAGTTCAGCTAGGCTCCAGTCTCCTGCTCCAATTTAAAGACAAGGCAGGCAAACAAATTCGCATCCTCGCCGACGCCGGCATTAGTGTAAACAAGAGCAAGGGCTATCTTCAGGACCATGTGCTCAAGAAGCTTCGGCAGATGTTCGGCGACGGGAAAATCCGGCTGGACCTGCTGATAGGCACTCATTACGACGAAGATCATCTATATGGTCTGATCCCAATAATTAAAGACCCTGGTATCGAAATCGGCGAAGCCTGGCTACCCCCGGTTGCGAATGACACGGAGTACCAGCCTGCCGGCATCAGGGTGCGAAGCGAGCAACTTTTGGCTCACCAATTTGCCAAGAAATACGGCGCGGAAACATTGGAGCGCTACTTAGGAGTCAAACTGGCAGCGTGCGAAGAGTTACGAACACTGGAAAGGGCTGCGGACGAACCACGGAAAGCATCCTTTCCGAGGCAGAATTTCAAGCGTGAATTTTCAGAGGAAGCGTTTACCTGGAATGGGGAGACGGATTCTGCTGTAGGACTGTTTCAAAGACATCTTAAAGATGCGGATTCAACAATCGGCAATTTTTTAAGTGATGAGGATCTTATGGATTTTTCATCGTTTTCATTGCACAAGGAGGCAGTTGGAAAACCAATACTCGCTCAGGAACCTCTTTTCGACCGTTATATCAGAATTAATCCTGAAAGCCGCTTTGATTATTTCAAGGGGCGTTGGAGTAGAGGATCTACCCACGCTGAGCCGGATGCCGTTCATTTTGCCCAGATCCGTAAGTCACAGGCAAAGGACGCCATTACCGCGTCCCATCTATTCAAGGTCGTAGAAGCACTGAAAGCCAAAAGCGTTCCCATTGCCTGTCAGACGATCGAGGCTGGCAAGCCGATACGTTACATATGGCAGAGCGCGCAGGCCCGTTTCATCCCGGGTGCGAACCTCGTATCGGATGGCCCAGTTCTTACCCTCCTTGGTCCTTCACAGAGGCTGGTCAAAAGCCTGCGCGACAAGCTCCCTGTCGGTGACTACCTAGCAATGTTCACCTATACACCGGTGAAGAAACGATCAATAACGCCAAGCAATCAGCTCAGCTACATCATGCGTCTTGAAGCTGAGAAACAGGGGATTCTGGTGTCCGGTGATGCGGGGTGCGTGGATTTTGCAGCCGGGAAAAGCGGGTTCTATCCTGCTCTGTTGGCACCTCTCCTGCCGTTACACGTGATCCAGATCGCCCACCATGCAGGCTACAACTGGGACTTTTACAATGTGCTGCTGGAAGCGAACTATCACAAGCAAACTGAAGGCTCTTTCCTGCTTATTTCCCACGCGACTACCGATAAAACAAGACCATCCAAAGAATTTGCCGAGTTCATCGGCCAGGTACGTAAGTCCGGCGATGATATGCAACTGCTATTCACTTCGCGTCCGTCTGCTGACAAGGTTCAAGACTACAAGACGATTATTCATAAATCCGTTGACGGGAGCGGAGATGTGGGTGATGTCCGGCTTAGCTTTGATGGAAAAGCATGGATGGTGGATTCACATGCAATATCAATTGCTGATGAAATGCCTAAGTTTACCGCAGATGCAGATAAACTAATGACTGCGTCGCCAAAGAAAGCTCGGCGCACCAGAAAGAGTATTAGATGACCCCAGCCGCAATTGTCAGCAAACTATGGAATTACTGCAACGTTCTCCGCGACGATGGCATGAGCTACGGCGACTACGTCGAGCAACTCACCTTCCTCCTCTTCCTCAAGATGGCTTACGAGAGGACGAAAAAACCTTTTGATCAGAAGAGCCCCGTTCCATCCGGCTACGACTGGCCGAGCCTCCTGAAGAAGGACGGCGACGAACTGTTCGACCACTACCGTCACACGTTGGAAAAACTCGGCCAAGAGAAGGGGCTTCTGGGGCTCATCTTTGGCCGGGCGCAGAACAAGTTCCAGGACCCAGCCAAATTGCGCCGCCTGATCGTTGACCTGATCGACAAGGAAAACTGGTCGATGCTGAGTGCCGACGTGAAGGGGGATGCCTACGAGGGGTTGCTGGAGAAAAACGCCCAAGATACCAAGAGCGGGGCAGGTCAATACTTCACCCCCCGTCCGCTGATTCAGGCGATGGTAGACGTGACCGCTCCGGGACCCGCCGATACGGTCTGCGACCCGGCCTGCGGCACCGGTGGCTTCCTGTTGGCTGCCCATGATTACATCTCCAAACACCACCGCCTCGACCGGGACCAGAAGAAGAACCTGAACGAGAAAGCCCTGCGGGGCTGGGAACTCGTGCACGCTACTGCCCGGCTCTGCGCCATGAACCTGATGCTCCACGGGATCGGCAGCGACACGCTGCCACTTACCGTCGGCGACGCGTTGGCTGCCGATCCCGGCGACCGCTTCTCACTTGTCCTTACCAATCCTCCCTTCGGCAAGAAGAGTTCCACCACCATCATCGGCGAGGACGGCAAGGCTTACAACGAGAAGGAGACCATCGAGCGGGAAGACTTCTGGGCCACCACCTCCAACAAACAGCTGAACTTCGTCCAGCACATCAAGACCCTGCTGAAGCAGCACGGGCGGGCTGCGGTAGTCGTGCCGGATAATGTGTTGTTCGAGGGCGGTGCCGGGGAGACGATCCGCAAGAAGCTCCTCCACGAGTGCGACGTCCATACCCTGCTGCGCCTCCCCACTGGGCTCTTCTACGCCCAGGGGGTAAAGGCGAATGTCATCTTCTTCGACAAGAAGCCGGCCTCCGAGACGCCATGGACAAAGAAGCTATGGATCTACGATCTGCGCACCAACATGCACTTCACCCTGAAGACGAACCCACTCCAGCGCAGGGACCTGGACGAGTTCGTCACATGCTACAACCCTGTTAACCGGCACGAACGCACCGCCACCTGGAACGAGGAAACCCCGGCTGGTCGCTGGCGCGCCTATAGCTACGACGAGATTATTGCCAGAGACAAGGCGAGCTTGGACATCTTCTGGCTGAAGGATGAAAGTCTTGAGGACTCAGCCAACCTTCCTGCACCTGATGTTATATTGAGGGATATGATTGAAGATCTCGAGGGAGCGCTGGAGCAGCTTAGGCTTATTGCTGAAGATGTAGGAGCGGACGTCACTTCTCCCTGAAATAGACAGGCTGCTCAGGATAATTTGATTAAAAAATTGCCGCCTCCATCGGAGACGGCAATTTTTTTGGGAAACGGTCAAACGGTCGCCAGTGTATTCTTGTTGCAAAAATGAAGCATAAATTGGCAACAAATATTATGAAGCATAAAGTGGCAACCGTTGCTACATTATGCTTCAAGGGACATTTAAGCACCTTATGTCTATTGGCGGAGGTACATGGGAATCGAACCCACCAGGGAAGTTTCTCACCCCCCTCAACGGTTTTGAAGACCGCGCGGCCCACCAGCGACCGTCGTACCTCCGGAAGGATTACAGCTTGATCACAGAACCGGCAGCCATTAGGGCTTCAGCGCTGTTGTACATGTTTGTGACACTTCCAACTTTGAGTTTCTCTTTTTTGTGGAAAAAGTCAAGGCAGAGGCCGCAGGAAAGGACCTCTACTCCCATGTTGGCCAGTTTCTGCAGGGGTTCGACCACTTCCGACCCTTCGGTGGTGAGGTGGACGGCAGTGTTGAGAAAGATCATCCGTGACGGGAGATCAGGGAGTTCCAGCAGGGTGATGACGAAGTTTTTCATCAGCAGTTTACCGAGTTCTTCCGGTCCGTCCCCCAATCTGTCGGATGTCAGGAGGATGACAGTCTCCCCGCTTTTGTGTGCCGCTTGGGTCCTGGGGGGGGCCGCAGCAGTCGTGTCGATCCTGAGAGCGAAGCCCTGCTCCAGCTCGGTTTCGGCAACCTGGTAACCGCGGTTTTGCAGGAAACGGGTGACGTTTTCCCGTGCCGCTCCTGCGTCAACCAGCAGTTCAAGCTTTTCGGCGCCCGATTCTTCAAGCGCTTTTTTGGTCGTCACCACCGGGGCCGGGCAGGCCATGTTTCTGCAGTCAATAGTCTTCATGCGTTCTCCAATGGCATATAAATGAAAGAATAGAGCCTCGGGCAGATGTCTGTGGTATTATTGATCCGCATTGTGCGGGTCACAGGGCCTGAAGGCGGTGTATTCTAGCACATCGGCCGGTCGTAATGGCAATTTTTTCAGGAGTGAATTATGGCAAAAGAGCTGAGCCGAATCCCCAAGGTAGACAAGCTGCTGACCTGGCCGCCGATTATTTCCCTGTTGGTGGACCATCCCCGACCACTGGTGATGCAGGCAATCAGGGGAACCCTTGATCGGCTCCGGCTGGATTCGGTAAACGGGGTATTGCCTCACAACATCAACGAAGAGCAGCTGGCCTCGCTGGTGCAGGAGGAGCTCGGCCGGCTATCGGCAAGCAGCCTCAGGCCGGTTATCAACGGCACCGGGGTGGTCATTCACACCAACCTGGGACGATCCCTGCTCAGCCGGTCTGCCTGCGAGCAGATAGCCGCTGTTGCCGGGCGTTACAGCAATCTTGAAATCGATATCGAGACCGGTGAGCGGGGGGAGCGTTACAGCCATGTGGAGTCCCTGCTGTGCGAGCTGACCGGCGCCGAGGCCGCCATCGTGGTCAATAACAACGCGGCTGCGGTGCTGCTGGCTCTTTCGGGGATGGCTGCGGGACGGGAGGTCGTTGTCTCCAGAGGCGAACTGGTTGAGATCGGCGGGGCGTTCCGGATTCCTGATGTCATGCGTCAGAGTGGCGGCATCCTGCGCGAGGTCGGCGCCACTAATCGCACTCATTTGAAAGATTACCAGGCGGCACTGTCCGCCGAGACTGCGCTGCTGCTTAAAGTCCATACCAGCAACTTCGCGGTGGTCGGTTTTACCGCAGAAGTCACTGTTGCCGGATTGGTTGATCTCGGCCGCCGACACGGCATTCCGGTCATGGCCGATATCGGCAGCGGCTCACTGCTCGACCTGGCGCCGTACGGCGTTTTAGGCGAGACCACCATCAGCGACTACGTGAGCAGCGGCGCCGACATCATTACCTGCAGCGGCGATAAGATGCTCGGCGGGCCGCAGGCAGGGATCATCCTGGGGAAGAAGCCGATTATGGACAAACTGCGCCGTCATCCGCTGCTTCGGGCAATTCGCATCGATAAGCTCACCCTGGCGGGGCTGGAGGCCACGCTCAGGCTTTATCGCGATGAACGGCAAGCGCTGGCCGAGATCCCAACCTTGCGGATGCTGACGTCTCAACCTGCTGAACTCAGGAAAAGGGGCCAAAGTTGGCTGCGTCGGCTCCGGGGGAAGATACCCTCCTCTGTTGCGCTTTCGCTGCACGAAGGTAGTTCCCAGGTCGGTGGCGGCGCGTTGCCGCTGCTCAACCTGCCGACCTGGCTGATTGCAGTGACTGCTGAGCACTTGTCCGCCCAACAGATCGATCAGTCATTGCGCAAGGGGAGGGTGCCGGTGCTGGGGCGAATCTACCGTGACCGCTACCTGCTTGATCTGCGCACCTTGCAGGACGAAGACTTTCCGCACCTGATTGAGGCATTGCAGCTGCTGGTCGAGCCTCCAAACGGTCAAAGGTGAACCGTATACCGGATTGACAGGACCGGCCATCGTGCTATGGTATTCAGGAATTTGAATATTGAAACGTTTATCCGGGGTACGGTTCTGTGCAGATTTCACCGATAACAATGAAGCGGCTCGCTTTCCTACTACTGGCAACTGCCTGTGCCTTGCCGCAGGTTGGCACTGCTGCGGCACTGCTGGCCGGGATCGCTTTCAGCCTCGCTTTTGCCAACCCCTGGCCGGCCGAGTCCTCTGCCTGGAGCCGGAAGCTGCTGCAGATTTCGGTGGTAGGGCTCGGGTTTGGCCTGAGCCTGCCGGAAATATGGCAGGTCGGCAAGAGTTCCATCGGCTATACCATCATCGGCATCCTGTTGACCATCCTGATTGGATCGCTGCTCGGCAGGGTCCTGGGAGTGAGGAATAACACCTCGCTGCTGGTCTCATTTGGCACCGCTATCTGCGGTGGCAGCGCCATAGCGGCCATGGCACCGGTTCTGAAGGCGGAGAGCGAGGACACCGCGGTTTCCCTGGCAACGGTCTTCATGCTCAACTCAGTTGCCTTGCTCGCCTTTCCTCCGGTCGGCAGTTTCTTCGGAATAAGCCAGCATGCCTTTGGGCTCTGGGCAGGGCTGGCCATCCATGATACCAGCAGCGTTGTCGGGGCTGCTGCCGCTTACGGACCGGCAGCGCTTGCAACTGCCACGACGGTCAAGCTGGCCAGGGCGCTCTGGATAACCCCTTGTGTCATGGTTGCGGCAGTGATGAAAAAGACCTCGCAGAAAGGGGTTGTGCCGCTGTTCATCATCGGCTTTCTTGTGGCTGCGACGATCCGCTCGCTGGTGCCGTCGCTGAACGCTATATGGGGAGACCTGGCGGCGATTGCCCGCCAGCTCCTGGTCGTGACTCTGTTCCTGATCGGCAGCGGCTTGAGCCGCGGAGTGTTGAGAAAAGTAGGGTTAAGACCACTGCTGCAAGGCTGTGCCCTTTGGCTGCTGGTGAGCAGTGTGACGCTGCTTGCCGTTATCCGCGGATGGATCGCCTGAAAAGACAACCACATATTTACAAGAGGAGAAAAATTATGAAGCGCATCATTGCCGTTGTCAGCACCATCATCGCCCTTGCCCTGCCGGTTATCGCCTCTGCTTCGACCTGGAACATAGACCCCGAACACTCCAATGTCGGCTTTAAGGTAAAACATCTGATGGTGTCAAATGTCAAAGGGGTATTTGAAAAGCACTCCGGCACGGTCGATATCGATGACAAGGATATCACCAAGTCCAAAGTTACAGTACGGATCGATACCAACTCGATCAACACCAACGTCCAGAAGCGTGACGAGCATCTGCGGAGCCCTGATTTTTTTGATGTCGCCAAATATCCGGCCATGACATTTGTCTCGAAAAAGGTTGCCAAGGCAGGCGAGGGTAACCTCAAGGTCACCGGCGATCTGACTATTCACGGCATAACCCGGCAGGTGGTGCTTGATGTTGAGGGGCCGACAGCAGAGAGCAAGGATCCCTGGGGCAATATTCGCAGAGGGGCCTCGGCTAGCACCAAGATCAACCGCAAGGATTTCGGCCTGACCTGGAACAAGGCGCTGGAAACCGGCGGTGTGGTTGTTGGCGAAGAGGTGGCAATCACCCTGGAGATCGAGATGATCAAGGCGCAGCCGAAGTAAGGCTGGTAGCGGGATTGTCGGCAAAGGCAAGCGGAAGGGGACCAGACGGCCCCTTCCGCTTTTTTCGTGTGCGTGCTACTTGACCGGGTACCAGAACCTGACGCTACGGGTCTTGCCGTCTTTCAGCAGAAACCTGGACATTACACCGTATTTCCCTTTTTTTGACATGACAAAGTCGGCGCCGAAATGCCCCTGCATCCCTATAAGATCCTTTGTCTGGTCACTCTTGTCAGGGCTCTGCAGTTTTATTTTTACCACCCCTTCGGTCAAAGGCGTGCCGCTCTTTACATCCTTGAGTGACACGGAAATATGGTGCGTCTCCTTGACCCCCTTGGGCATCTCCATCCCCATCCCCTTCATCGCGTCAGCCATGGTCTGGATCGTGAACGTTGCTTTCACTCCGTCCACAACCTCTTCATGGGCCGGACTATGTTCTGCGTGCATGTCGTGAGGTGAAGCTGCAAAGACGGTCATCGGCACGGCCAGGGCCAAACAGGTTGCTGCTACGACTAGTGACAGTTTTTTCATTGATGGTCTCCTTTTCATTGTTCCTTCCTAGTGCTTCATTCCGCTGTATTTCAAAGTACCTTTTTTCAACTCCCGCTTTTTCATCAACACAAAGATCACTGGGGTCATGATCAGCACATGAACTGCCGAGGAGATCATGCCGCCGATCATCGGCGCGGCGATCGGTTTCATCACGTCGGCGCCGGTACCGGTGGACCACATGATCGGCACCAGCCCCAGCAGCGCCACGGCCACGGTCATCAGCTTGGGCCGCAATCGGAGCACTGCCCCCTCGAAGGTGGCGTCATAGATGTCCTGCTCCGTGCAGGGGCCATTGATAAGTTTTTTGTCCAGCGCCTCATGCAGGTAGATGACCATCACCACCCCGGTCTCCACGGCAATGCCGTAGAGGGCGATGAAGCCGACCCAGACCGCCACCGACATGTTGTAGCCAAGCGCCGAGACCAGGTAGACCCCGCCCACCAGGGCGAACGGGACCGAGAGCATGACCATGCTCGCCTCCAGGGCCGAGTGGAAGGTGAAGTAGAGCAGGATGAAGATGATGATCATTCCGGCTGGTACCAGCAGTTGCAACCTGGCCTTGGCCCGGATCTGGTTCTCCCACTGGCCCGACCAGGCCACGTAGTAGCCGGGAGGCAGCTTGAGGTTCTTCTCCAGCACTTGCTTGGCCTCGGTGACGAAGCCTCCCATGTCGCGGCCGCGCACGTTGAGGAAGACCAGCGAGCGCAAGAGCCCCCCCTCGCTGTTGATCTCGGGCGCGCCGGTGGAGATCTTCAGCTTGGTCACCAGCGACAGCGGCACCTGGGCACCGTCCATGCCAGCGACCAGGATGCGACGGATCGCCGGGATATTGTCGCGATAGTCGCGCAGGTAGCGGATCCGGATCGGGAAGCGGTTGCGCCCCTCTACGGTGGTGGAGAGCATCTCGCCGCCAAGGGCGGTTTCGATGACATCCTGAATGTCGCCGACGCTGACCCCGTAGCGGGCAGCGGCCTCGCGGTCGATGTCAATGTCGAGGTAATTGCCGCCGGTGACCCGCTCGGCCACCACATCGGCAGCGCCGTTGATCGGTTTGAGGATTGCCTCGGCCTGGATCGCCAGATCCCGCAACACGTTCAGGTCGGAGCCGAAGATCTTGACCCCCAGGTCGGTCCGGACGCCGGTGGAGAGCATGTTGATCCGGTTGATGATCGGTTGGGTCCAGCCGTTTCTCACCCCGATCTGCTGCAGCTTGGAGTCCAGCTCAGCCACGATGTCGGCCTTCTTGAGCCCCGGCCGCCACTGCTCCTTCGGCTTCAGGATGATGATAGACTCGAACATCGAGACCGGCGCCGGGTCAGTGGAGGTCTCGGCCCGACCGACCTTGCCCAGGACGTGCTCAACCTCAGGTACACTCATTATTATTTTATCCTGCACCTGGATCAGACGCTTGGCCTCGGTGATGGAGACGTTGGGGAGGGTCACCGGCATGTAGAGCAGCGACCCCTCGTCCAGCGGCGGCATGAATTCGGAGCCGAGCTGCATAAACAGCGGCACGGCAATGGCCAGGGCCACGATGTTGAGGGCGATGGTGGTCTTCTTCCAGACCAGGACCCAGCGGATAACAGGCGAGTAGAGCCTGATAAAGAAGGTGGAGACCGGGTTGGCGCTTTCCGGCGGCATCTTGCCCCGCATGAAGAAGTACATCAGCACCGGCACCAGGGTGATGGCGATCAGGGCCGACCCCATCATGGAGAAGGTCTTGGTAAAGGCCAGCGGGTGGAACAGTTTCCCTTCCTGGCCTTCCAGCATGAACACCGGCACAAAGGAGAGTACGATGATGGCGAGTGAAAAGAAGATGGCCCGGCCGACCTGTTTGGCTGAGGTAATGACGGTTTCCAGCCTTTTCCCGGCGCGCTCCTCGGGTGGCATCTCGGAGAGGTGGCGGTAGCAGTTTTCCACCATGATGACCCCGGCATCCACCAGTACGCCAATGGCGATGGCGATGCCGCCGAGGGACATGATGTTGGAGGTGACCCCCATCAGCTTCATGGTAATAAAGGCGATCAGCACTGAGATCGGCAGGGTCAGCACGATCACCAGGGCGCTCTGGAAATGGAGCAGGAAGATCAGGATCACCAGCGAGACAACAACCGATTCCTCCAGCAGGTTCTTCTTCAGGGTGTCGATGGCCCGGCTGATCAGGTCGGAGCGATCATAGGAGACCATGACCTTCACCCCTGGCGGCAGACCCTTTTCCAGCTCCTTGATCTTCAGCTTGACCCGGTCGATGACATCCTTGGCGTTTTCGCCGTAGCGCATGACCACGATGCCGCCGACCGCCTCACCTGCGCCGTTCATGTCAAGCAGTCCTCGGCGGATAGCGCCACCCAACTGCACCGTCCCCAGGTTCTTCAGATAGATCGGGGTGCCACGCATGTCGGCACCGACCACGATGTTCTCCAGGTCGGCCTTGGATTTCACATAGCCGCTGCCCCGGATCAGGTACTCGGCATCGGCCTGCTCGATCAGCTTGCCCCCCACATCCTTGTTGGAGACCTTGACCGCGTCCATTATCTTGTTGACTTTGATGTTGTAGGCAAACAGCTTGGCCGGGTCGAGATCGATCTGGTACTCCCGCACCAGACCGCCGATGGAGGCAACCTCAGCAACCCCCTGGACAGTGTTGAGCTGATAGCGGACAAACCAGTCCTGCAGCGTCCTCAGTTGCTCCAGGTCGTATCCCTTGCCCTCGATGGTGTACCAGAAGACATGGCCGACCCCGGTGCCGTCCGGCCCAAGGGTCGGGACCACCCCCGGCGGCAGCAGCGACGCGGCATAGTTGAGCCGTTCCAGCACGCGGGTCCTGGCCCAGTAGATGTCGGCCTTGTCCTCGAAGATCACGTAGATCATGGAAAAGCCGAAGGCCGAAGAGGCGCGCACGGCGCGGACCTGCGGCAACCCCTGCAGATTGACCGCTAGCGGATAGGTGACCTGGTCCTCCACCACCTGCGGCGAGCGGCCCGGATAATCGGTAAAGACGATCACCTGGTTGTCGGAGAGGTCCGGAATGGCGTCCACCGGGGTCTTATAGACCGACCAGCCCCCCCAGGCGATGATCAGCCCGAAGAGCAGCAGCACGATGACCCGGTTGCGGGCGCTATATTCGATGATTTTTTCGATCATGTGAGACCTTTTCTTGGGACGCAGAGATTGCGGAAAAGCCGCGTCCCTGTCACATCTTCATGTCATCCATGTTCAGCGATTTCTTCGCCGGGGCCGGTGCTGTTGGTTGCTTGGTCCCTTTCGGCTCATCCATCTTCATGCCGGGCATGTTTTCGTGGCCGCTGCCACCTTTCAGCTGCGCTTCGGAGTCGATCAGGTAGCCGCCGGAGACCGCCACCTTGTCGCCAGGCTTGATCCCGGAGAGGACCTGGACCTTGTCGTCGGTCTGCTGGCCGGTCTGGACGTCACGCGGCTCAAACATGCCGGGGGAGGTCTCGATCCAGACCACCTTGCGCTTGCCGGTATCCATGACCGCAGTGACCGGCAGTACAATGGTCGAGCCGAGCGGCACTTTTATGATGGCATTGACGAACATGTCCGGCTTCAGCTTCTGGCCGGGGTTGGCCATCTCGACCCTGGCCTTCACGGTCCTGGTCTTGGGGTCGAGGAACGGGTAGATGAAGGCGATGCGACCGGTGAATGGCCGACCCGGGAACGACTGGGAACGGATCTCGACCTGCTGGCCGATATGGATGTTGGGGAATTCGTTCTCGTAGACCTCCACCTCCACCCAGACCGTTGACAGGTCGGCGATGCTGAACAGCGGGTCGCCGGTATTGACGTACTGCCCCTGCTGCACCATCTTTTCGATGACGATGCCGGAGAGCGGGGTGTAGATCGGCAGCCGGATGTTCGGCTTGCCCGCTTTTTCCAGCTCAAGGATCTGACTCTCTTTGACCCCGAACAGCATCAGCCGCTGTTTGGCCGATGCCACCAGGCCGTCGCCGTTCTGGGCGATGGCAGCCACCGGTGAGTTCTTCAGCTGGTCGCGGCTCCTGATCGCCAGGAGGTACTCCTGCTGGGTCGCCAGCAGGTCGGGCGAATAGACCTCGGCCACCGGCTTATCTTTGGAAACAAAGGCTCCGACGGTGTTGACATGGAGCTTGTCGATCCGGCCGGCGATCCAGGCGGTAACCTTTCCCTGGCGCGACTGGTCGTACTGGACAATGCCGACGGCATTGATCTCCTTGTTCAATGTGGTCTGTTTCGCCGCGATGGTAGCCACATTGGCCATGACCCGCTGGGTGGGCGACACCGAGACATGGCCGAGCATCTCGGCCTGCTGCTTCTGTTCCGGGGTCTGGTTGCCGCTGGCGGCAGTATCATCCACCTTTTTGATCAGCTCCATGCCGCAGATCGGGCAGGTGCCCGGTTTGTCCTTGACGATGAACGGGTGCATGGAGCAGGTGTAGAGCTGCTTGGCAGCGTGCTCCAGCTTGCTGTGGCCGTCTTTGTCCTTATTGAACCCACCGGTCTTGTACAGCCAGCCACCGGCGGCAACAGCCGCCAGGGCTACCAGCAGCAGGGGGATGACGATCTTTTTCTTCAGGTTCATATTCGGCCTCTTCGATTCCTGTTCAATGGTGTGGCTTATCGCTTGCCGGCGTGGGCAGTGGCTGTTGCTCGGCCGGATCGACGCCGATTACTGCTTCGAGCTGCGCCAGCTTCATCATGTACTCGGCCAGGGCGTGGCAATAACCGAGCTCGTAGTTGTAAAGACTAATCCGGCTGTCGAGCAGGGTCAGGAAATCGACCTTGTTCACCTTGTAACTGATCACTGCCGATTCCAGTGATTGCTCGGCCTGGGGGATGGTGCCGGTTTGGTACAGTTCCGCCAGCTTCTGCAGCCGCTCCATCTGCGCCAGGGTATCGCTGATCGCGTAACCGATGCTGTTTCTCAGGCCGTTCAGCTCCTCCTGCGCCATGTTCTTCTCGGACGAGGCCTCGGCCGCCATTGCCTGGCGCCGTTCTCTCTGCACCGGCAGGTTGAAGGTCACACCGACGGTAAACATGTTGTATCCCGGATCTTTGGTCATCTCATTGTTGACCGCTTCCCGGAACATGTATTCAAAGGAGAGGTTGAAGTCCGGCCACTGCTCTTTCTGCGCCAGCCGGTGCGCTGCAGACCCTTTGTTGGCCAGGCTGGACAGCTCTTTCACCCGGGGGCGCTGGGCAAAGGCGAGGTCATTGAGCTGCTGGGCCGTCATGGCAAACCTGGGGAGGCCGAAATCCGGGATTTTGGCCACCGGCGTCGTATCGGGCCGGGCAAGGAGGTAGTTGAGGTTGGCCTCCAGACTCCGGCGCTGCTGCCTGAGGGTGATCTGCATGTCGAGCATCTTGGACTTTTCCAGCCCGGCCTTGTAGATGTCCTGCTGTGCCCCCTGACCGACCGAGTATTTCGACTCGGCAATGGCCATGAAATCGGTAAGAATCTGGAGATTTTTGTCAGCCAGCGCTATTGATCGATCCACGGCATAGATCTGGTACCAGGTCTCCTTGACCATCCGGACCAGTTCCAGCTTACGTTCTTCCAGCGACCAGCGGTACGATTCCGCTTCGTACTGGGCAATTTCCTCCCTGATGGCCCGCTTTCCCCAGAAGGGGAGCTGCTGGGAGATGCCGATCACCTTGGCGGTCTGGGGATCGCTGCCGCCGAAGGAGAATGGCTCCCTGGCCACCAGGTTCTGCAGCTTGAACATAAACATCGGGTCGTCCAGAGATCCGGCTTGTCGGGCCTTGGCAATGAACATTCGCCACTTGGCCTGGGACGACTTGAGTTCCGGGCTGTTGGCCAGGGCAGTAGCGACGAGGGTGAGGAGGGTTTCTTGAGCGACGGGCTCAGCGGCATGGGAGAGCCCAGGTGTTACGGTGATAACAAGCGCTATGGCGAGCAGCACGATGCGTGAATTCATGATGGCCTCTGTGTAGCTGAGTTGACCATGATATTTCATAGGTCATGCCATCATTGTATCATACTGAAATCGCGCCGCTCTTAATGTGGGACTATAAATGGGAAGTGGGATGAATGCAGAATATTCTCCACTTTGCGGAGCATATTCTGCATCAACTTTTGCGTTCGGGGAGGGTGATGCCGAATTTTTCCAGCCGGTAGATCAGGGTATGGCGGGGAATTTTCAGGAATCGGGCCGCAGCTGCCTGGTTCCAGTGGTTGCGCTCCAGGGCATCGAGGACGATCTCCTTTTCCAGCTGCTCCAGCGAATACCCTTCGTCCGGGAGCCTGAAAACGGCTGATCCCTGCGTTTGTTCCCTTTGGGTGTTAAGGATCTTGTCCGGCAGTTCGCCAGCGGTGATTGTCTCACCGCTGCGCATTATCAGCAGCCGCTCTACGCTGTTTTCCAGCTCCCGCACGTTGCCGGGCCAGGCATAGGCGGTCATTGCAGCCAGCGCCTCCTTGTCGAACACTACCTGGCTGCTGTTGTGTTTGGCGCAGAAATGCCTGATCAGCAGTGGGATATCCTGGCGCCGCTCCCGGAGCGGCGGCAAAAGAATCGGGATGACCGACAGCCGATAATACAGGTCCTCGCGGAATGCCCCCTCTTCGATGGCCCGCTCGATATCGAGATTGGTGGCTGCCACCACCCGGACATCCAGCTTCAGCGTCCTGGTGCCGCCGACCGGCTCGATCTCCTTTTCCTGCAGCGCCCGGAGCAGTTTCGGCTGCAGTTCCACCGGCAGTTCCCCCACTTCGTCGAGAAACAGGGTGCCGCCTTCGGCCAGCTGGAACTTGCCGGTTTTGTCCCGGATGGCGCCGGTGAACGCCCCTTTGACATGGCCGAACAGCTCGCTTTCCAGCAGGTCGCGGGGGATGGCAGCGCAGTTGATGGCGATAAACGGGGCGTTATGGCGGGAGCTGTTGGCATGGATCGACCGGGCGATCAGCTCCTTGCCGGTGCCGGATTCGCCGGTGATCAGCACCGACGCCTCGGTGTCGGCCACCTTGCGCACCACGGCGAACACCTTTTCCATCTGCGGTGAGCTGCCGATAATGGCGCGGAAGTCGCTTTTGTCTGTCAGTTCGGCCTTCAGCCGTCGGTTCTCCTCCGAGATGCCGGTGAACTGCAGCGCCTTGGCCACAGTCAGCTTTAGTGCGTCGCGGTTGAACGGCTTGGTGATGTAGTCGTAGGCCCCGAACTTCATCGCCTCCACCGCCATATCCACGGCGCCGAAGGCAGTGATGATCATGACCAGGGTCTCGGGCGACTGCTCCTTGACCGCCTTCAGTACCTGCATCCCGTCCATGCCCGACATCTTCATGTCGGTAATCACCAGCGACGGCCGCTCGTCGCTGAACAGCCGCAGCCCGTCCTCGCCCGATTCCGCGGCAAAGACCTGGTATCCCTCCTCCTGGAGGTTGTATTCCAGCACCCGCCGCAAGGACGGGTCGTCATCGATGATGAGGATTTTCTGTTTCATGGTGGTCCTTACATAACGGGGATGAGGCGCAGCGGCGAAGCGTTAGCGGAGACCTGCTGCCGCCGAGTGGTTGGATGATCGTTATTCGTAATGCGTCCACATCCGAATAACTTTTATTGTTTTGATATCTTCTAGCACCTCATAAACGAGTCGATGCTGAATATTGATTCTACGGGAATATGCACATGACAGATCGCCAACAAGCTTTTCGTATGGTGGGGGATTTTTGAAGGGATCTTCTTTGATAATTTCAAGTAGTCGTTCGGCTTGCGGCTTTAACACGGAGTGCGCGATTTTTTTTGCATCTTTTTGCGCCTGCTTGATAAAAACAAGTTGCCAATTTACCATGCAAGTTCCTCACTGCACTCGGATACTGGGGTTTTGAGACCTTTCCTGATGGATTCTCGCATTCCAGGAATTGAGACAAGATACAATGTTTCCTGAATAGCACGCCAATCGTCTTCCGAGATGAGAACCGCTGAATGCCGTTTGCCAACAATCTGGATCGGGTCATGAGATATAGCGACATCATCGACAAGGTTATATAGGGATTTTCGTGCTTCTGTTGCTGATAGCGTTGTCATTTTAAATCACCTCCATTCCGTACGTTAAATCGTACGCTGATGATTACTCCAAGTCAAATCATTTTTCTTCTAACGTCTGAAGGCGCACCGGCGGAGCGCAGCGAAGACCGTGTGCCGCCCCAGGTTAGCCACCGCTTCATGGTTGCTTATCTTCAGGGGATATTGTGGCCAGAGATATTTCCTTTATTTTCATATTCTTGATTCGCACCAACGCAGCAATATATCGCGAATACGCATTTGTTACATGCCTTTCATATCTAATGACGACTAGTTTGTTTCCGCCACATCCTGCTACGCCACATTGGCTATTTAATGGGACTACGAAGAATTCCGACTTTTTGTAGATGTCCTCATCAATGGTTTTTTGTGGATCATCCAGCCTTTCTCTTCGCTCGGCAGGCAAGGTAACCTCAAGCACCCTTTGCCTCACCTTAGGATCATTTTTTACACTTTCTATTATCTCTTCATCTGTTACTGCGAAAGAAACGATAGGAAACGCCATCAGTAGTGTCAAAGCAGCTAGCAAAATTGCTAAGTTACAGCTCTTCATATTATTTCTCCGTTTTTCTGGCTAACTACGTATTGACCGGTTCACGCGCGTGCGCGCGTGAACCGGCGATCTTCCAAAATGGAATATTTAGGCTGTGCTCATTATTGCTTCAGAACAGTCCAAAAAAATATGCTGTGCATAATGCTTCTTGGAAATCAGATATCCCGCTTCTGCCTTCTCACGTCCTTTGCTTCTTTACTGATAAAGCCTCAGTGTCGAGTGCTGAACTACCGCCTCGAAATGGGTGTCACGGGTAAACAGTTGCATGTCATTCTGGATGGCAATTGCCGTAATGGTGACATCCACCGACGGCAGGGTAAAGGGGGAAGGAGGAAGCCCGGTTGAGCCGGTCTAGTGAGACGCCGGCAACCGCACCTCTACCGTCGTCCCTTTGCCGACCTCGCTCTCTACTGTCAGCGTGCCGCCATGCCCCTCGATGATCTTCCTGGTGATGGCCAGCCCCAGGCCGGTGCCGTCCGGTTTGGTGGTGAAGAACGGCTCGAAGATCTTGGTCAGGGAGTCGGCATCGATGCCGGTGCCGGTGTCGCTGACTTTGATTTCATAGCCTGATTCGACCTTGTGGAGCGCTATCTCCACCCTGCCGTTGGAAGGGGTGGCCTGGAGGGCATTGATGACGATGTTGAGGAATGCCTGGCGCAGCTTCTCGCCGTTGGCTGTGACCATCGCCGTGCCGCTGAACGGCGCCAGACGCAGGGTAACGCCGCGGTCGTGGGCATCGCGGGCAACCAGGGTGACCACGGTCTCCAGCTCTTCGACCAGGGAGCAGCGGCTCATCTCCGCCGGCTGCGGCCGCGCCATCCGCAGGAAATCCTCTACCACCCGGTTCAACCGCTCGGTCTCCTTGATCTGGATCTCGATGAATTCGTGCTTGGGGTCGCCCGGCTTGTAATCGTCCTTGAGGATCTCGGCCGTACCGCGGATCGAGCCTAAGGGATTCCTGATCTCGTGGGCCAGCACTGCTGCCATCTCCCCCAGGGTAGAGAGCTTTTCGGCCCGGCGCAGCTGCTCTTCG
This sequence comes from Geoanaerobacter pelophilus, assembly GCF_018476885.1. Lineage (NCBI taxonomy): Bacteria > Pseudomonadati > Thermodesulfobacteriota > Desulfuromonadia > Geobacterales > Geobacteraceae > Geoanaerobacter > Geoanaerobacter pelophilus. Next base: position 1,051,932 of record NZ_JAHCVJ010000001.1, on the reverse strand, counting down.
ATGGCAATGATCCGTTCCGACTGCTGCTGCAGCTGCTGGTAAGACTCTTCCAGGCCGCGGGCGGTCTTCTGCAGTTCGACGGTGCGCTCTCGCTCCCGTTGGGACAGCAGGCCGGTCAGGGCGCCGACAACGTTGTAGAGCACGATCTCCAGGTATTTTTCCATTTCAACAGTAAGGTGACCGCCCCATTGAAACAGGATGTGCGGGGCATAGGCAATGCTGACAATGATCGAGCAGAGCAGCCCGCCGCGAAAGCCGAACCAGAGCGCTGCCAGGATGATGGGGAGATAGTAGAAGCGCTGGAAGATGTCATGCAGGTAGTGGAGGTGGAGCGGGGTGAAATAGTGGAGCAGGCTGATGGCAATAATGCAGGCCCCTAAAATAACCGGGCGGATCAAAGAAGATTTTTCCATGAAAGGTTCTCGGTTCCTTGCTTACGGCAACGCATGCCGGGGCATGCGCTTTTCCCGGGTTGTCCCTTTGGTTCACCTGGACAGATTCATCAATACCTTACGCAACTCGGACAGCTTGTACGGTTTCTGGATAAACCCGGCCAGACCTTTACCAACGAATTTCTGCGTTACTTCCTGCTCGTTGAACCCACTGGACATGATCACCCGTACTTCCGGATTGATCTGCCGCAACTCCCTGAAGCACTGCTCGCCATCCATGTGCGGCATGGTCAAATCGAGGATGACAATGCCGATGTTGTCGCGAGAGGTGAATTCATGCAGCCCCTCTCGACCGTCTCTGGCGGTAATGACCTCATACCCCAGTTCCCGCAGCATTTCGCTGCCAAGCTCCAGGATGGTTGCTTCATCATCGACCAGCAGGACCGTGCCGCTGCCCCGCCATTCTTTACTCAGGTCTTCGCTGCGGGTGCAGGGCGCAAACGGCTGTGCCCCGGCCGGGAACAGGACCTTGAAGGTGGTTCCCTTTCCCTCTTCGCTGTACACCTTGATGGCCCCTTTGTGGCCACGGACAATACCGAGCACTGCCGCCATCCCCAGGCCGCGCCCGGTAAACTTGGTGGTGAAGAACGGGTCAAAGACCTTGGCCAGGGTCTCTTTGTTCATGCCGCAGCCGGTGTCGGCAATCTCGGCAAAAACATACACCCCATCAGGCATCTGCTCATCGTGAAAAAGGTGTTTCCGGTAGTTTTCGGTCAGTTCCAGGCAACCGGTGGTGATGGCAATAATACCACTTTTATCGCCGATTGCCTCGGAGGCATTGATGACCAGGTTCATGATTATCTGGCGGATCTGGGTGGCATCGGCGGTGATCGCCGGAAGAGGGCGCTGCAGGTTATAGCGCAAGACCGCCTTTTTCGAGATTGAGACCTCAAGCATGTGCCCCATCTCTTCCAGCAGCCGGTTCAGGTCAAGCTCTTCAATGACGAATCTTCCCTTGCCTGAATAGGCGAGCATCTGCCGGGCAAGATCCGATGCCCTGGTTGCAGCTTTTTCAATGCGTTGCAGATGCTCGATAACCGGGGATTCCGGGGTGAGGCGTGCCAGCGCCAGATCGGCATTGCCGATGATGGCGGTCAGGATGTTATTGAAGTCGTGGGCAATGCCACCGGCCAGGACTCCCAGGCTTTCCAGTTTCTGGGTGTGAAGAAGCTGCTTCTCCAGCTGCAGGCGTTCTTCTTCCGACTTCTTGCGCTGGGTAATGTTCCGCGCCGACCAGACAACCGTAGTGGCGGTCAGGCGGGAGACATTCCCGGTAAACCAGCATGGTTCGTCCCCTATGGTGAGTTGATAATCAACGGAAGTCATCTGTCCGGAAACAAGAGTCCTGCGGATGGTTGCGATGAAAAATTCCGCCTGCTCAGGCGGGAACACCTCTGTCACGCCTTTCCCTAACAGTTCCTCGGTAGGGCGATAGAGCTGGTCAGTGCTGGTGGGGGCGATTTCGATGTATCTGCCGTTTTCGTCCAGAATGATAATAACGTCAGTCAAAGATGCGAAAATTGAGCGCAGCTTGTTTTCCGATGCCAGCAACTCCTCTTCCGCATGCTTTCTTTCCTTGATTTCCGTTTGCAGTTTGGCATTCGTGCTAGAGAGCTCTCCGGTCCTCTCATCAACCATCTGCTGCAGGATAATCGGCTGCCGGGTCAGCCACCGGACCGCCAGTGCCGTGAGGGAGCTGAACAGCAGGATAAAGAGCGCTTCAGCCAGGACGATGCTCAGCGAATACCAGCCGCCCAAAGGTTCCACCGCAAGGGTCCATTCGCCATTCGGGACTTTGATCTTCCGTTTGACCGGCTCTGTCAATGGCTTGCCTGAAGATGCAAACACGTCCTTCTTGCCGCTGTCCGGGTGGATGCGGGAGATTTCGTAGCTGCACCCTTTGTCGGCAATTCTTTGAATATTGGCGACCTTGAGAAACTCCTGGATGCGGATCAGGGCGATGCTGAATCCCCAGAAATAGTCAGCGCCATTCCGGTCGTGGAGAAATATCGGCAGACGGCCGATCGTGGCCTTTCCCCCCTGGATGAGCTCGAACGGCCCGGCCAGTGTGAGGGCACGGGTCTGCACCGCCTGCAAGGCTTCCTTGTTCCGTTTTGTGTCTTCCAGCAGGTTATGGCCGATGGCCTTTTCATTCCCTGCCAGTGGGACGATCTGGCTAACTATCCCTTTGGGCGCGATCTGCAGGTTGCCGATGCCGGGGTATAGGGTGAGCATTTCTGTGGCAAGTTGTGGGAAATTGGCAATGTTGCCGTTATTCTGGCGGATGACTGCTGCCAGGGCATAGGTCGAGGAAAGAGAGCGGTTGAGATTGTCGTGGAGGTCATCGGCAACCTGGTTGGTCAACTCGGCAACAGCCTGCCGGTGCTGCTGCATCCGGTTTGTTTCATACAGCCAGACTGCAGTCCCGCTCAGCAGCATTCCGGCCAGCAACGCGGCAACAGTCGCAATCCAGACCTTCAGCATCCGGGAGCGCTGCAGTTGCTCGCCATGATCGCCCTCTGCATTCTGCATTGATGAGGGCTTGTTCGTGCCACCCGTTTCTCTGGAGATCATCTGCTGCCTCAAGACGCCAAGAAAGATTTTCGGCCGGCATGGTGCCAAGTTTAACGGTATTATCGCGGCTTAATTAAGCCGCACCTATGTAGCACGGATGGGATCTCAATGCAAGTTGTTAATTTGATTGAAAGAATGGGGAGAAGGTTCGCGTCACTGAATCCTTCCGTCTTTCAGGTTGATGCTCCGGTCGGAATAGCGGCAGTTGTCCGGATTGTGCGTCACCATGACCACGGTCTGTCCGGCATCGTTCAGTTCCCGAAAAAGCGCCATCACTTCTTCGCTGGTCTTGGAGTCGAGATTGCCGGTCGGCTCGTCAGCCAGGAGGATCTTGGGGTTGTTGACTATGGCCCGGGCAATGGCGACCCGCTCCTGTTCCCCTCCGGAAAGCTGGTTCGGGAGTCGGTCTGCCTTTTTCGCAAGGCCGACCCGTTCCAGGGCGTTTTTCGCTGCCGCGCTCTTGTCAGCCCCTTTCATTTTTACAATGGCCAAAGGGAGCATGACGTTTTCGAGGGCGGTCAGATAGGGGATCAGGTGGAACGACTGAAAGACAAAGCCGAGGTTCTCTGCCCGAAAGTCTGCCAGTTTTTCGCCGGTAAGCTTGTACAGTTCGATTCCTGCCATCTCGACCTCGCCGGAGGTAGGGTGGTTCATGCCCCCCAGCACCGAAAGCAGGGTGCTTTTGCCGGAACCGGACTGCCCCATGATGGTGATGAATTCACCGGCTTCGATGCTGATGTCAACGCCGCGCAACGCTTCGACCACCTCGTCACCGCCATTGTACTGCTTTGTCACGTTTCTAATCTTAATGAGTGTCATTGCTATCCCTTTCTAAGGCGGTCAATTTTTCGCAAGATCAAGGCTGTCGAGGGATTGCGCGGAGGCTTAGCAGCGCTACGCCGCACAATTTTCCTTGCGAAATTGGACCGCTTAGGCGCCCCGTCAGGGGTCGACCGTAAGGGAGAGTCACAAGGAATCCCGAAGACTTACGCAGATATTGCGGAAAAGTGGCCGCCTCATAGAGCCCGTAATGCTTCGGTCGGGTCCATCTTGCTCGCATGCAGTGCCGGATAGAGACTGGCCACGAGTCCCAGCACCACGGCCAGGGTAATCGAGCCTGCGGCAATGGTCGCGTCCCAGGCGAGAAGGGCATTCTTGCTTTCGGCCATGAACGGCAGAGCCAGTTTCGCGCCACCCATGCCGACGGCATAGCCGAGAAAACCGGCCAGCAGGCTGACCAAGGCGGTCTCGAACAGGATGATCCGCATGATATGGGACTTTCTGAAACCGATGGCCCGGAAGACACCGATCTCGGTGGTCCGTTCGTTGACGCTTCCCATCATGGTGACGAAAACGATCAGCGAGCCGATGAAAACAACCACTGCCGCCATGGCATAGGAGAATCGCTTGAACTGGTCCAGCGCCTTCAGCCGTCCTTCGACCACCTGCTGGATGGCGGTAACCTTGGCGTCAGGCAACTGCTCGGCGATCTGGGTCACCATGTCGCCGATGGGGCAGCCTGAACAGAGCGCCGCCACCTCGGCCAGGGTGATCTTCCCCTCTTTGCCGAGCAGTTTCTGGGCCTTCGGCAATGAGGCAAACACCAGCGAGTCGTCCTGGGAGCCGGTCTGGTCGAGAATCCCCGCTACCCTGAGGCTCTCGCCGTTGATCTGGATGCTGTCGTTAGTGCTGACATTGAGAATCTTGGCGGCATCGCTCCCCAGCAGCAGGTCGCCATCGCGCTCAGGGGCGTCGCCGAAGATCTTCCACCACTGTTTCATCTTCAGCTCGCTGGCAAAATTGACCCCGACTAGCAGCACATCATGGCCGGCAACCTTGACTCCACCTAGCACCTTGGGGCTGACCGCCGAAATGTTCTTGTGATTGGCAATGGTTTTGATCTTGGCCAGATCGCTTTCCCGGATCTCTCGTTGGTCGAAGGTTACCCCCCCCAGGCTGATGCCGCCGTAATTCATGGCCAGGCCGTTGCTCTGCGGGGTGATCAGGATGTTGGCGCCGAACTCGTCCATCTTGTGCTCGATGTCGCTGGACATGGAGCGGGTGAGGGTCACCAGGGTAACGATGGTGGCGATGCCCACGGTCAGGCCAATAGTGAGAAAGGCCATCTTGGCCTTACGCCGCTTGAGGTTGTTAATGGCAATGGTATGCAGTTGCATGAAGCTAAGCTCCTTGTCTCAATGGTTCAATTCTACGCCTTGCTGCTGCCCGGGAATGAAGAATACAAAAGGCGCGCCAATGAGGAATGTGCTCTTAACTAGCTGATATGGCACATTGTTTTGTGGGGGGGGATAGACCGTGCGGCTAGCTTTCATGAGGAATATTCCACAGCAGAGTAGAATATTCTGTAACGCCTTAACTGTCAGGAGGGGCCTGACACGATGAGCAGCCCAATTGCAGGCTGGGTGCCGGGGTGGGAGGCAACCAGCCTGTTTCATCGTGGTGCATAACCGGAACCGTTTGTTTTAAGGGATCGGTGCCACCGCATGTGGCATGCCGTGGCTATGTCCCTTAACGGTACGCATCAACTGCTTTACCTCTTCCGGCATCTCTTTGCCGCCCTTCATCGCTTCTTTCATCTGACCGGCCAGATAGGAATGGTTGATCAGCAGATCCAATACCGACAGCATGAATTCTTGCTTCCACTGAGAGAGTTTGTGGAGGTTCTGGAACTTGTGCATGAAAAATTTCTGCGACGCCTTGCCCAGTTCCTGTTCCAGTTCGGCCAGGGTCATATTTTTCGGTTTTACCACCGGCTCCACCAGGTTGTATTTCCGGTAATCCTTAGTCGCCACATATGGCTCCAGTTCAGGGTAAAAATCTGAATAGGGCCAGGGCGCAATGGCCAGGAAAAAGCCCATGTCCGGGTTGTAGTGCTTGGCCAGTTCCACGGTTTCGGCAATGGACTCAGGGGTGTCGTCCGGCATTCCGAGCACAAAGGAGGTCTCGGAAACAATATCGGCATCGTTGATCAGATCGATCGCCTGCTTGGACTGCTCGACCTTGGTCTCTTTCTTGAAAAGATCGAGGGTCGCCTGTTTGCCCGCCTCGACCCCGACATAGATATGTTCGACCCCGGCAAGCCGGTATTTGTCCATGATATCGGCATCACGCAGGATGTCGTCCACCCTGGTTTCCATCAACAGCTTCACCGGCACCTGGCGTTCGATCATCAGGTCGAGGATCCTGACCCAGCGTTCCCGGTCAAAGGTCGGGATCTCGTCGGCCAGCATGGCCACTTCCACGCCATGGCGCTGGCTGAGCAGCTCCAGCTCGGCCACTACGTTCTCCGGGCTGCGGGCGCGCCAGGTCTGGGCCCAGAACAGCTGCTGAGAGCAGAACGAGCACTTCTGCTGACAGCCACGGGATGAGGAGACAATGGCCAGCCGGGCGTTGTTCTTGGCCCGATAGCTGTAAATCGGCCACTCCACCAGGTCCCAGGCGGTCGGCAGAGCATCGAGGTTCTGGATATAGGGGCGCTTGGCCGTAACCTGCACCCCGCCATCCTGCCAGAAGGCCAGTCCGGGGACCTTGGCCGGATCATCGCTGCTATTGAGGCAGGTCAGAAGCTCGGGGAGCGTTACTTCACCTTCGCCCCTGACCACGAAATCGATCTTGTCGTGATCGTGGGTGAGCATCTCGTCATAGCTGAAGGTGGCATGGACATTGCCGATGACCGTTACAATGCGGGGATCAATCTCTTTGACCAGGCCGCAGAGTTTGATGGCATGCACTATCGACGCGGTGAAGGAGGTGGTGGCAACGACATCGGGTCGAAAGGCCTCGATCCGCTTCTGAATATCCGGCCATTTATGCCAGAGCGACATGGCATCGTAATAATCGACTTCAAAACCTGCGGCCCGAAGCGCTCCGGCAATATAGACAAACCCGACGTTAAGCCAGGTGCCGGCGGATTCAACAACACCGGAGTGGTACGGCGGGGTGATAAGGGCGACACGTTTGATTTTCATGACCTGCTCCTTGTTTTGGGCTGCTCGTGCTGCCCGACTACTTGGAAGCGCAGTTACTGCCATCTTTGCGCTTTCCATGGCGATGGGAGAGAGTTGACCTTTGCCATGTCACTGGCAGCTTCATCAAGCATTCCCATCTTTTCGTAGGCTTCGGCCCTGAGGCTATAGACCTTGGCAATCCTGGTGTAGCCAATTCCGGAAAGGATCTCCAGCGACCTTGAGGCGTCTGCTGCTGCCTGCGAGTAATCTCCCTGCACAAGCCGGTACAGTCCCCGCTGATAATAGGCCCGGCCTGCCTGATGAGGGCGGACAGTGATTGCGTGTGTCCAGAGGGAGTCGGTATCATGCCAGCTCTTGATGAGTCCTTGAGTAACCACGGCATAAGCGACCAACACCGCTATGATGCTGACAACGAGAGCCGCTCTTCCTGGCCCAAAAGCTTTCTGGCGCTGGTACAGGCGGGTGCAGCCGGCAGCAATAAGGATGGACAGCCCAATTCCGGGAAGGTACATGAAGCGGTCGGCCATGGCCTGGCCACCATTCTGAGAAAAACCGAGCACTGGCAGCAGCAGCGTTACATAACAGAGCCAGATCGTGAGCCAGGATTTATCGGCGCGTGCCCGGTAGATGCAGCCAGCTGTAATCAACACGACCAGCAGGATCGGCCAGATATATTGCCAGGAGAAGAGCGCTACGCTGTTGCCGGGATGGTCGTAGAGTGCCATCAGGTCATTTGGTAAAACCATTAGCCGCAGGTATTCGATCAGTGAGCGACAGGCCACATACAGCCGTGACCAGAAGGTGATCTCGCTGAACGAGATATCGCTGATCGGCTTCAGGTAAATGGTTATCAAGGACACGATGCCGGAAGCGACAAAAAACGGGATTTTTTCCAGGAACAGCCCTTGGCGGCTCTTTTGCTGGGTGAATCTCTTCAGCGGAAACCGGTCGAGGAGAATCATAACCACCGGCAAGGTAACAGACATCGGCTTGCACAGCAGCGACAACAGGAACAGTAGCAGCGCCGCCAGATAGGAGCGGTCGGCCAGGCGTTCAGTCAAAGATGTGGGGTGTTCTGCCTGACGACCAGCAAAGCGGAGATAGGCTATCAGGCTCGGTATGGCAAAGGCGGCATTAAGCAGCCCTTTGCGGTCGGTTGCCCAGGCCACCGGTTCCGCTTTCAGCGGATGGAGGGCGAACAGCAAGCCGCCGACCAGGGCACAGAAAACAAGACTCTTATGCGACAGTGGAATATCTTTTCTGCGGAATGAAATCTTGATCACCTGCACGGTGAGCAGGGCAACGCAAAAGGTGTTGAGACCATGCAGCAACAGGCTGGTCAGATGGAAACCAAAAGGGTTCATCCCCCACAGTTGATAATCTATGGCAAAGGAAAACCAGGTGAGCGGCATCCAGAGCAGCCAGTATTGCTCTAGAAACGCCCATTTGAAAAACTCTGCATTAATTGCTGTCAGATGGCTGTTCTGGTAAATCTGCTGGGCGTCGTCCCAGTCAACAAACTGATTATTTAGAGCGGGCAGACAGACAATGCAGGCAATGACTGCTGCCAGCAGTGCTGCGTGTCTAACATGGTTCTTCATGGTGCAGGCCCCAGACCGTTACTGCTCGTAATCCCGGAGTAATTCTTTTTATCCATTGTTCCAGGCAGAAGGACCGGAGTTTTCCGACCCTTCTGCCCGTAACGTCCTCTTGAAAGGTGCATCAGTACCAGTAACAACTGCTTCCATGACTGCTGCAGCCGCTTGCCGGCGTGCCGCTGCATGTACCGGTACTAGTGGTCCGGGTCCCGGAACCGGGGGTTGGTACACTCCAGACAGTAACCTTCTGCTTCACGGCACTGTAGGCGCTGAAGCTCTTCTTTCGGTTCGACCAGCCGTGCTTGATACTGCCAGTACCCCAGGCATGGCAGGTGGTACAGGCGACATTATGCTCACTTCTGGCATGCTGGCCACGGCGATCAGGGAACGACGTGGTATTGGCCGTTGCTGGTCGGCCGATGTTGGTGCCAGTTGCTCCAGAGGCACCATGGCAGGAATAGCAGCCGGAGGTTGTGTTACCCACCGGTGCAGCCTTGGTGTGGCAGTTCTGGCAGTCTGGAGCCACGCCCACGGCCTGCGGGTAAGGATATGAGGCGTTCTTGGTGTTGGTGTGACAGCCGGTGCAGGAAGAGAAGGGGCTTGCCCCGGCAGCACTGTTGTGGGTCGAGCCGTAATAAGGAACGGTGTGACCGCCGGTCGGTTTGAAGGCATCGCTGCCGTGGCTGCTTCCCACGTGGCTGTGGCAGCTGGTGCAGCGGGTCGTTGAGTTGTGGCTGTCACCTGCTGTCTGGGTATAGTGGCTGGTGGTGGTGTGACAGACGTTGCAGACGCCGGTGAACGGTGCGGCGCTCTTGGCGTAGTCAGTACCGGTCGGTGTTGCCGAGAGCCGGAAAACGGTGGCAGTTGAGGTCAGGGTTGTCGGGGCGCTGGTGGCTAGGTTGGAGACCTGGGCCAGGTTCGAGCGGACCATGTAGTGGTTGCTGTTGCTGGTGCCGTGCGGGTCATGGCAGTCCCAGCAGAACTGGCCGCCGTTCAGGGCCGAGGTGTGCTTGGTGCCGTAATGATCGGCCTCGATCGCCTTGGAGGTGGTGCGTTTTTTGAGGGTGCCGTTAACGGTTACACCGGCGCCGCTGGCCGAGTGGCAGACGAGGCAGGGTGCATTGCGGCCATAGCTGGCGGTCGAATAGCTCAACAGCCGGAACGGATTGGACGCCAGCTTGTGGCCGACGGTCGCATCGTGACAATACTCGCACTGTTTGGCTTGGGCGATGAAGTTGGCTGCCGGATTGGCAGAGCCGGAGTAGTTGCCCAGAGCTCGGCCATGCCCCTTAGAGGCCCAGGAACCGTAACCGGTCATCTGGAATTTGGAGACTGAGCCGTTGCTCCAGAAGGTTGCGCCCAAATCGGCCAGCGAAGCAGATGCGCCGTTGCCGTGGCAGTCCTGGCAGTTAAGCGTGGCGCCCCAGGTGGCGCTGCTGCCGGCTCCACCGTGGCAGGTGACATTGTTGCAGATGCCGCTCCCCTGGTTCCAGGTAGCTGTTGCCCCGGCATTGGCGCTGTTGAAGTAGACGTTGGGCGTGCCGTTCAGATGGTAGTTAACGGCGGTATAGTCTTTGAACCGGCTGGCCGTAGTCATGCTGGCGGTCTTCTGGTGGCAGTCGCTGCAGATAGTCGTACTGGCGGCTCCTGCCACGTGCTTGGCATGGCTGTTGGCCGTGGTGGCAGGCACTGCACCGCCATTGGCGTAATCAGGAGCACCCAGGGCGGAACTGCGGCCGTGGCACCCATTGCAGCCCATATTGGCGGCGCCGGTCCAGGCTTTGCTGCCGGTCATGCTGACGAAGACAATGGCATTTGGGTTGCCGTTACTATGACAGTAGATGTTGGTGCACGATTTGGTCGTCGTGCTGTAGCGGGCACTGCCCCCAGCTCTCACGCCCGAGTAGTCGATGAATGAGTTGGCATGGTTCGCCCAGTTGCTGATGACGCTATTACTGCTCACTGTCTTGGCGTGACAATCGGCGCAACCGAAGCCGTTGCCGAGGCCGAGAGTGCTGTTGACAGCCGGATTCAGGTGGCTACTGTGCTTGCCGGAGAGGGTATTGCTGGTGGCGGTGCCGTGACAACTGTCGCAACTGGCCTTGAAGCCGACGCTATGGTCATGGCAGCTGACGCAGTCACGGCGGTTCCCGTGGGTATTGCTCTGTACCGCGATTTTGGTAGAACTGTACTGGTGGTAGCCAGTGTTGTGATGGCAGACTTCACAGATATTGGTCGAGGCGTTCTGGGCATAGGAGCGCTGGTCATCGCCGAATACCCCCTGGATAGTGGCAGACGAGGCGGTCATCCGAAGGAATACCACGTTTCTCGGCCCGGTTGGGGTCGTGACTGTTTGAGCGACCCTCTTCACATTTGAACTGCCGCGGGCATGACAGGTTGAGCAGTCGAACGTTGTTCCCCAGGTGCCGTACTTGGTGCCGAGGTTGGTGCTGTTGTGTAGCAGCGGCCCTGCAAGGCTCTGATCGGGTGTATACCAGCCCTGGTGGATAAAGACGCTGATCAGCAGGGCGAAGATCGTTACCCGGCGCAGCTTGGCCCGGTTGTTTCCCCCTCCGATCTTTCCGCTTATGATTTTCCCCATGGTGCAAACTCCTTTACCAATATAGAAATTGAAGAGTGATAAGTTTAGAAATTGTTCCTGCGCTGATAGGTGCTGCGAAGGGCAAAGATGGCCGATCGCAGACTCTTCAGGTTGCTGATGTAGGTCTTGAGCGACGCCGAATCTCCTGCGTAGAGTTGACCCATTTTGTCAGCTATCTTGCCGTGAACCTCAAAGGAAACCTTGCCTGACGGATCCTGGAGAGGAGAGTATTTGATGGTAGGATCGAAGGTCACCAGTGCTGCAAGCAGGTAGGTGTCCTCGATAATTGATGTTTCCTGGTCTTTGATCGTTATTGCGGTAAATCTTTTGCTTTGAGCATGCTTCTCAACGGGTTCAATAGTTCCCATGATGACGCCACCTTTTCTCCTGTTATATAAACAGGTTATGCTGTAAAGGACCCGCATGCCGGGCTGCTCGACAGATGGAGCTGTGCCTTGGATGTGCGGATACACGAATATTGTTACTGCTTGATTGTCAGGGGTTAAGCGGTATGGAAAAGTAGGCTAGACTGGTGATGCGCGGGAAGGGAGAGCCAGCGCAATGAATGCCAGCGGGGTGATGATGAAAATGATTACAGGGGTGAGAATGCCGTTTGCGGATTTAAACAGAGGTAATAAATTGGGGAACGACGCGAGAAAGGGTAGGAGAATCTGCTTTTTCTTGGGATCGTCCAGATCAGTGGCATAGGAGTCAGCTTGCTCGATATGGAGCGTCTGGGCACTGTGAACATCCGAACTGTCCCAGTAATTGGCAATTCGGGCGCCGCTGATAGCAAGAATCAGCAGCAGCGGGAGAAAAAATGTCCGGAACTGTTTAACTGTCATGATGCCTGTTCAAGGGTAGTGCCCTTTTGCTGATAAACTGTCAACTGTTTCTTATCTGTCTGTAATTTGGTCGTTTACGGTTCTCATTAAAGCATGAAGTGTGCCGTCATGCAACTCTTTATCTGATGGTAATATTATTTAGGCCCACTGTTTTGGTCAACAATGCGACATGGTTGAGGATTATCCGGATGCGGTCTTTCGGGGACGGCTTTTTAGCGGGAGCAATACCTGTCATTTAGCAAAGAGTAACTGTTCTGTGATCGTCATCTGACGCCATTATTGACGATCCGACCTTGAAAGTGCCTAAAAAATGAGGCGGGTGTTTGCACCCGCCTACAAAATGCTCAAGTTGCTGGGCGCCCAATAAAATAGCGACCTGTCGAGTTTCAGAAGAAGCGTGCCCCTGATTTCAGATCCGACACGTTTATGGTTATGGTGTTTCCGGCCTGACTATGGGGAAGAAAGGACGGATTGCAGCCGCCGGTGGCGTTGGGACCGAGGCGGTTGATGGCGAACTTCTGGTTGCAGTTCTTGCAGTTCATCTTGTCGCCCTGTTGCTCGTATCCCTTCTTCGACTTATAGCAGGCGTCGCAGGCGTCAAAGGCGGTCTTGAAGCTGCCGTCCGCTGCCTTGACTAGGAAAAAGGCGATTTCTTTGCCGCCGTCTTCGAACTTGTAAAAATGGGCCTTGCCGTCATCAAGCTTGGCAGTGGGAATGCTCACCACCGAGCCGGTCACCTTGACCTTTTCATACTTGCCGAACGAGAAGGCGAAGACGCTTGCCGCTCCCAGCAGTAACGCCATGATTGTTGCCAAGCCCCATACAACCCGTTTTGATCGTTGTGATACCATGTCATTCTCCTTGTGCCAGATTTTGCCGGTTATTGGTGCAACCGCCTTTATTGACGCCACAGCACCCTGTTGTCGCCGAGGCGCTGCGGCCGATCTCTCTGCCTGTAGCCTGTTTGAACTCTTCCGGGGTCAGGACCGCATAAATATTGCTGCTGAAACCGGCGTCGCTGACCTTTTGTGCCAGGGTCTCCGGTTTGGTTCTCTGGGTGTCATAGCCTACGATGACCAAGCCTCCGGCGACATCCACTTCGGTTACCGCGACCCCGCTTTCGCGTTTGAGCGCCTTGGTGATGGCGCTTGAGCAACTGCTGCAGGTCATGCCGGTGGTTTTGAGTACGGCGACAGCGTTTGCCGTGGCACCTGCTCTCACATGGAATGCGAGAACCACCAGCAAGGTTACTGCTGTAATGACGAGGGCAGTTGAAGAGATAAATTTAAGGGTCATGAGTGGGCTCCTTCGAGACACTCGCTAAGTATCAAGGGTTGTGCCAATCTTTGCTTGATTTGTAACTGTTTGATATTGTTGGGTAAAATTGGTAGAGGTTGGTGTGGTGCTGAAGTGGCGATGGAGAATATTCAGTGGTGGTGCAGAATATTCTGCAAGCATACATCCCAGTTCCCAGCACGATATTTTTTTGATTACTTGCCTGGCAGAATCCTTGGCTATTGCCGAAAATTGCAGCAGTGAGCACTTCGCTATTGCATGTCATCTGGTTTGAGTTACCTGATACCAAGGTTTTTTTATCTGTTGGACTTGGTATGTCTTATGTAGTATCGAAAAAAAGGGCTATCTATACTTGGAGGTATTGAGATGAAACATGCAGTTATCATATCCCTAGCGGCCTTGGCTGTTGTGCTCTATTTGCCATCAGCGCTCTTGGCGGCTGAGATCAACCTCTCGGTAGCTGCCAGTTTGAAGGAAGTCATGAATGAACTTTCTGATAGCTACGCCAAGACCCATCCCGGGGTAACCTTTAAAAAGAACTACGGTGGTTCGGGAGCCCTTGCCAAGCAGATCGATAACGGCGCTCCGGCTGATATCTTTATCTCCGCCAATACCGAGTGGATGGATTACCTGAAGACCAAGAAGCTCGCTGACGAGAAGAGTATCGCCACGTTGACTTACAATGTACTGGTTTTTGCCGGTAGACCGGGGCTCAAGGTGAGCAGCCTGCAGGAGCTAGTCAAACTGGAGAAGATTGCGATTGGTAGCCCGAAGAGCGTGCCTGCAGGCGAATATGCCGTGGAAGCGTTCAAGAAAGCGGGCATCGACAAGCAGTTGGGAAAAAAGCTGGTCATGGCCAGGGATGTGCGCGAATGCCTGATGTATGCTGACCGCGGCGAGGTTGACGGCGCTTTTGTTTATAAAACCGATGCCCAGCAGGTGGCAAAGACTGCCAAGATCCTCTTTACGGTGCCGCAGGAGTATTATCCGCGAGTGACCTATCCGATGGCGCTGACTGTTTCCGGTGCTGCAAACAAGGATGCTGCCGCCTTCTATGGGTTACTGAGATCGGCCGAAGCCCAGGCGGTTCTGAAAAAACACGGCTTCATCGTTAAGTAAAGGCTTGTCAATCCGTCACCACCACCTTGCGCGGTCGCACTTTGTGGAGCAGCCGGTCCATGTAATAGTAGACCACCGGCGTGATGTAGAGGGTCAACAGTTGCGAGGTAATCAGACCACCTACTACTGCCAGTCCCAGCGGCTGGCGGGACTCGCCGCCGGCGCCGTAGCCGATGGCGATCGGCAGGGTGCCCATCAGGGCCGCCATGGTGGTCATCATGATCGGCCGGAAACGGACGATCGCCCCTTCGTAAATGGCGTCAAGCGGTTGCTTGCCGCTCTCCCGCTCCGCCTCCAGGGCAAAGTCGATCATCATGATGGCGTTCTTTTTGACGATGCCGATCAGCATGATGATCCCGACAAAACCATAGATATTCAGATCGCACTTGAACAGCATCAGGGTGATCAACGCCCCGAAACCGGCGGCCGGCAGGCCGGAGAGGATGGTGATCGGGTGGATATAGCTCTCGTAAAGCACGCCTAGCACCACGTAGATGACGAAGATCGCCATGGCCAGCAGCATCCAGAGCCCGCTGAACGAGGATTTGAAGGCCTGGGCCGTCCCCTGGAAACTGGTGCTGATTGTCTGGGGCAGGGTGGCGTCGGCCAGCTTGTCCACCAGCTTCATGGCATCTCCCAAGGCGACGCCGGGGCGGAGGTTGAACGAGATCGTCACTGCCGGCAACTGCCCCAGATGGTTGACCGCCAGTGGACCGATGGTCTTGGTAATGGTGGCAATGGTTTCCAGCGGCACCAGCTGGCCGGTTTTGGCATGGATGTAAAGCATCCCGAGTGCTGCCGGATCACCCTGGTAGAGCGGGTCCAGCTCCAGGATCACCTGATACTGGTTGGTCGGGGCAAAGATCGAGGAGACCTGGCGCGATCCGTAGGCATAGGCCAGGGCATCCTCGACCTGCATCACGGAGAGCCCCAGGGCCGCCACTTTGTCCCGGTTGATCTCGACGTGCACTTGCGGATTGCTGATCTGCAGATCGCTGGTCACATCGAGCAGTTCCGGGATCTCCCGCAGTTTGGTTTCCAACTCAGTGGCGGAGCGGTACAGCTCCTCGGTATCCTGGCCTTGCAGGGTGAACTGGTACTGGCTCTTGGAACTGGTGCCGCCGATCTGGATCGAGGGAATGTTTTTCAGGAATGTGCGAATCCCTGGAACCTTGGCCAGTTTCGGGCGGAGCTCCTGAATAACCTCTTCGGCGGAGAGCGTGCGTTGATCGCGCGGTTTGAGCCGGATGAACAGGCTTCCGGCATTGCTGCCACGGTTTCCGCCGCCGATGGTCGACATGAACCCGTCGACATTAGGGTCCTTGGCGATGATGGCTGCCACTGCCTCCTGATGAAGTTTCATGTCGGCGAAAGAGGTCCCCTGAGCCGTCTCGGTGTCGGCGTTGAGCCGGCCGGTGTCCTCGGTCGGCAGGAAGCCCATGGGAACCGTCATGAAGAGCCAGACGGTCATCAGGGTGATCAGCAGTGTCACAACCATGGTCGCCCGGCGATACTGAAGTACCTGCTTGAGTGAGCTGTCGTACATATGCAGCATACCGTCGAAGAACCGTTCCATCATCATGAACAGACGGCCATGCCGCTCTGCTCCATGCGGCTTCAGAAAGCGGCTGCAGAGCATCGGGGTCAGGGTCAAGGAAACTAAACAGGAGACCAGAATCGCCGCGCTGATGGTGATGGCGAATTCGTGGAGCAGGCGGCCGAGGATTCCTCCCATGAACAGAACCGGAATAAAGACCGCTACCAGCGAGATGGTCATGGAAACGATGGTGAAGCCGATCTCCTTGGACCCCTTGAAGGCGGCCTCCATGGCGCTTTCTCCCTGTTCCATGTGCCTGACGATGTTCTCCAGCATGACAATGGCATCGTCTACCACATAACCTACCGCCAGGGTCAGGGCCATCATGGAGATGTTATTGAGGGAGAACCCGAGGAGGTGCATAACCGTAAAGGTGCCCACAATGGACATCGGCAGGGCCAGTGACGGGATCACTGTGGCGGAGAGGTTGCGCAGGAAGAGGAAGATCACCATGATGACCAGACCGATGGTCAGAATCAGGGTGAACTTGACGTCATGCATGGATTCGCGGATCAGGAGGGACCGGTCATAAAGCACGTTCAGCCCAACCGAAGCAGGTATCTGGCTGCGGAAACTGGGCAACAGCTTTTTGACGTTATCCACGACCTCGATGGTGTTGGTGCCAGGCTGGCGGTAAACAGCCAGAACAATAGCGCGGGTGCCGTTGTACCAACTGGCGACCTTGGTGTTCTCGACAGTGTCGAGAACACGTCCCAGCTCTTCCAATCGTACCGGGGAGCCGTCCCGGTAAGCCACAACCGTCTTCCGGTAATCAGCAGCCTTGAACAACTGGCCGCTGGCTTCAATGGTATAGGACTGTTTGGTCCCGTCCAGGGTGCCGGTTGGCAGGTTGGCATTGGCCGCGTCAATGGCGGTCGCCACCTCATCGATGCCGATCTGCCTGGAGGCCAGCGCCTTCGGGTCGAGTTGGGCCCGCACGGCATATTTCTGCGAACCGAACACATTGACCTGGGCTACGCCGCTGATGGTGGAGATGCGGCGGGCGATCAGAGTCTGGGCATATTCGTCAACAGAGGAGAGCGGCAGGGATGGAGAGCTGAGCGCCAGATAGAGCACCGGCTGGTCTGCCGGGTTGACCTTGCGGAACGACGGCGGGGCCGGCATGTCTTTCGGCAGGCTGCGGACCGCCAGGGAGATGGCTGCCTGGACATCCTGGGCTGCCGCATCGATATCCCGGTCCAGGTTGAATTGCAGGGTAATTCTGGTGGTGCCGACGCCGTTGGTAGAGGTCATGGAATCGACCCCGGCAATGGTGGAGAGCTGATTCTCCAGCGGGGTGGCAACCGCCGCGGCCATGGTGTCGGGGTTGGCGCCGGGGAGGTTGGCGTTGACCTGGATGGTCGGGAAATCGACATTGGGGAGATCGTTCACCGGCAGCAGGCGATAGGAAACCACCCCGAAGATGAAGATGGCGATCATGATCAGCGAGGTCATGATCGGTCGGCGGATGAAGAGGTCCGCTATGTTCACTCTTTCTTCCCTTTAGCCGCTGCCTTCTCTTTCGATTCCACTGTGGCGCCTGGGGTCAGGCGGAGCTGGCCGTCGATCACTATGGTTTCACCCGGTGCCACCCCTTTTTCGACAACCGTTTCAGCTCCCAATGCCAGTGTCGATGTCACCTGGCGCATCTCCACCTTGTTGTCCTGTTTGACCACATAGATAAACTCGCCCTGCTGGCTGGTCTGGATGGCCTGGGTCGGGACAACCACGGCATTCTGACGGGTGCCGAGCGTTATCATCACGTCGGTGAACTGGCCGGGCCAGAGCTTGCGCGATTTGTTGGCAAAAACACCCTTGAGCTTGATGGTGCCGGTGGCCGGATTTACGGCGTTGTCCAGGAAACTGATGGTGCCGGCTTCGGTGCTCCCAGGTTCATTGGGGATAACGGCCTCGACCTTCAACTGACCGGCAGCCATGGCACGCTTGATTTCCGCAAGCCGCTTTTCCGGGAGGGAGAAGGTGACATAGATCGGTGTCAGTTGGTTGACTGTTACAATCGCCAGGTCGTTGGCCTTCACCAGGTTGCCCGGTTGCAGGGTCACGGTGCCGGTGCGGCCGGCGATGGGTGAGCGGATGGAACAGTAGCCGAGCTGGATCTTGGCGTTCCTGACGGCGGCGCGATCGGCAACCACGGTGGCTGCCATTGACTCGGCGTTGGCCCGCAACTGGTCATACTGGTCATGGGTGACGATGCCGTCCTTGAGCAGCCCTTCGTAGCGCTTTGCCTGGTCTGCCGCGAATCGCGCCTGGGCCTGGTCCTTGGCCAGGGTTGCCTCGCATTGGTTCAGCGCCGCCTGGAACGGTTCCGGATCGATACTGACCAGCAAGGCTCCCTTGTCGACGTCGCTTCCTTCCGTGAAATGGACCCGTGCTATCTGGCCGCTCACCTGCGACTTGATGGCAACAGTGGTGTACGCCTCGATGTTGCCGATGGCCTTGACCTGGACCGGCACATTTTTCTGTACCGCCTGCGCCACCTTGACCGGTACAGCCGGTTTTGCCTTGGGCTTCTCTTTTTTGGCACTGCAGGCGGTACAGCAAAGAAATGCTAGGAAACAGAGCAGGATTGTTGGCGTTCGCCTCATGGAACTCTTCTTTCTGGAGACAGGTATTCAACAGAATGTAATATACACCTATTGCTGTCAAGAACCAGTTGAACTACTTACGAAAATTTTCGGGCATTCGACGGCACAGGACTCACAACCGCCGGGACAGGGCTCGATATGGACCAGGATATGGCTATGAGGCAAACAGTGCTCGATGTCAGCGGTTATCTGATGGGTCAAAGTATGGCCTGCTTCCACGGTCATCTGCTTCGGCACCACCAGATGCATATCGATATGCCTGACATGGCCTGATTTGCGGGTGCGCAGCTTGTGATACTCGATAAACCGCTCGGAGTAGCGCCCCATTACGTCATGAATCAGCGCTTCCTCGTCATCCGGGAGTTTGACGTCAAGGATATGGAAGAAGGCGGTTTTGGTGAGGTCCCAGGCTGCCTTTATTATCATCAGGGCCACGACGATGGCGATAATCGGGTCGAGCATGGCAATGCCGGTGAGTTTGATGGCCACCAGACCGCCAAGTACGCCCACTGAGGTGTAGACATCGGCTCTCAGGTGCATGGCGTCGGCTTCGAGCGCTACGGAATCGGTCTTGATCGCCACATTCAACAGATGGCGGGAAACAAGGTAGTTGGCGATAGCAGAAACGACCATGATCGCGGCACCCAGCCCCAGGCTCTCGATCTCTACTGTACCTGCCCGTAGCTTGTGGACCGCCTCCCAGATGATATAGAAGGCCGCACCAAAGATGAGGATCGCCTCTATGGTCCCGGCGACATTCTCGATCTTGCCGTGGCCGAAGCGGTGCTCGTCATCGGCCGGTTTGCCTGATTTTCTGACCGCAAACCAGGCAATAATAGCGGCTACCAGGTCAAGCCCTGAATGGACTGCCTCAGAGATAACGCTGACCGATTGCATCATGATGCCGATGATCAGCTTGATGACTGTCAGAACCGTGTTGGAAAAAATTGATAAAAGTGCGGCCCTGCTTTTCGCTGCCTGAACTTCTGGTGATTGCATCATTGTGCTACTCCGGCTGCAGTCATGATTGCTTTGACTTTGGCGCTGGCTCCGGTAAAGAGTTCCTGGGCCTGTGCGTATTTTTTGCGGTACTCAAGCAGGTCCATCGGGTTCTTGTCCGTGGCAAAGCTTTTGATGGCGTCATATGATTCTGCATACGCTTTATAAGCAGCTATCAAGCCGGTCTTGCCATCGTTTAGCAGAATCTTTATTTCCGGGGGCAAGGCTTCCGGAATTTTCTTTTTGGCCAGTTCTTCTCCTGCTAGCAGACACTCGGCTTTTGCCTTGTCGATGATAGCAGGGAGGCTGATGGAAACCTCGCCACCCTTGACGACATTCTTCAGCTCATCTCCCGCCAGTTTGACTGCCTTGTCTGCAAGGTTTTCAACACTGAGAATCTCTTTCTGGAAGGCTACCAGCTTTTC
Source organism: Geoanaerobacter pelophilus (assembly GCF_018476885.1). NCBI lineage: Bacteria > Pseudomonadati > Thermodesulfobacteriota > Desulfuromonadia > Geobacterales > Geobacteraceae > Geoanaerobacter > Geoanaerobacter pelophilus. The sequence continues at coordinate 1,031,830 of NZ_JAHCVJ010000001.1, read as the reverse complement.
TTTGTCAGCAGCTGAGAGCGTAATAGCGGGAATGTTCTGGGCCAGTTCCGGCGCCTTTTCTTTTGTGCAGCCGGATAATGCCATAATCGTGCTGCACAGGGCAATCAATAGAACATGTTTCATTGGCGCGTATCCTCCGGTTATTGAGTACCCATAATAAAAGGGAGGAGTTGTCCTCCTCCCGCTGTTGTAAAGCTGTTTAATCAAACAGTTCCGCCAGCCAGTTCTTTTTCCTGTGATGGCCGTCATGACCATAACCGTGACTGTCATGATGCTGCTTGCCGTAATGCTGCTGATTATAGGCCGGCTGTTGATATTGTGGTTCAGGCTGTGCGTAGACAGGCGCTTGAGTGGTTGAGCGCTCGATGATCTTGTCAAGTTCGCCCCTGTCGAGCCAGACTCCGCGGCATTCGGGGCAGTAATCTATTTCTACTCCCTGGCGTTCGGCGAGTTTCAGATCTACTCCTGTGCATACCGGGCATTTCATAATGATTTCTCCTTTTGGTTTGGTTGGTTGTTGTTTTTCGAGTTTTTTAGACGCTCCCGCACAATATGGAGCAGACGACGAGCCCAGGCAAATTCAGTGGCCAGGATGGTTAATGCCACCGGGATAACGATAATGGCCGGACCGGGCAGAACTATCATGGCAATCCCGATAACCAGGATGGTCATGCCGACGACTGCTACGATCAAGCGCTTCAGTTTTTTGAGCGTCCAATCTTTCATGGGTATTCGGTTCGTGCGTCTGAGGTGCCGCTACCGGTAATAGTAGGTAACGGAATTATGGCAGTGTCTCAGCAGTGGTTCTGGGGCGGGACAAATATCCTGTCGATAAGACGTGGCAAGGCCAGGTGGGGTTCATACGGTAACTGCCTGGAGGTATGTTCGGCAGAGGCTTTAACTATGGTTGTTGACAGGGGAACGTACATGGCACAGCAGCAGGTTGTTTCGCAACTGTCGGTATCGAGGTCAACGGGGATCTCGCCAGCGTCTGACGCAAGAGCGCAGATGTGCTGAGCATGTACAGAGGGGAGCTCGCACGGGTGGCCGAAGCAGGCCGCGGGGAGCATGAGATAGACTATGAGCAGGATTATTGATACGGACTTCATGGACGCCACTTTACCACAGAAAATAGCTTTCTGGTGTGACAATTTCCAGTCGGCAGCGATGAGGTAACGGTCATGGTACGCCGGGCAGCCTATATTCGCTCTGGATTTGCCTTCTCAGCACTCTTGAGGACGGAGATCTCGGTCTTATTGTTGGTAACAGTCCAGTAAACAAAGGTAAGGGTAATAGGGTTATCGGTCCAGGGTTTTGTCCGGAAGTCATGGTGGAAACTACCGGTGAACGTCCTGATGCGACATGACTTTGGCAGCTGCAGCAGGCGGGCGATCTCAGGCATAGAGAGCCGGTCCGCTGTCGGGGAGGCCTCCGCTTCATGAATAGTGAAAAATCCGGGTAGCGTGCCTGTCGGGTAACCGGCCAGGCAGAAGTCGTAGCGCAAGGCATCATGCAGCAGCGGGAGCGTCTCCTGCGGCAGATTCCCCTCCATAAAGTCCCAGAGCGATTGATAAAGCGGTGAGAGCTGGCCGGTCAGCTGCAGGGAATCTCCCCAGTGGGCAGCAAGCTCGGCAAAGAAGCGGGACAATGGCATGGTCTCTGCCACACACCGCAGCGTAGTGGCAAACCGGCCGCTGTTATAGATCCGTTCAATCAGCTCGGCAATGGTCTCGATCCTGACGACATCGCCGAAACCGAGCCACGGGGTGTGGTGAATCCGGTAGGGGGGGGCTGCGGAATAGGCATAGCCATGTTTTTCGGCAATGCTCCGCATCGGCGATCCCTTGAGGACCTTGAGCAGTTCCACCTGGATATGGTGCGGCCATGCCTCCATCAGTGTCTGCAGCGAAGCGAGGAATCCGGACAGATCCTCTCCAGGCAGTCCTGCCACCAAGTCCAGATGCAACTCCACGGCAGTTTGCCGCCGCAATCGCCCGACATTGGCAAAAAGCTTTTTCAGGTCGGTTTTGCGGCTGACCTGGTCCAGCGTCTCTTTGCTGGTTGACTGGACACCTATTTCAAAATTGAAACAGTCGGCAGGAACCTTGGCGAGAACCGCTAGGTTGCTCTCGGTAAGCAGGTCTGCTGCGATCTCGAAGTGAAACCTGCTGCCGCGGTTGTTGGCCAGGATAAATTCCCAGATGTCATCGGCTCGTGAAGCATCGTAGTTGAAGGTGCGATCAACGAACTTGATGGTCTGCACCTGCTGCGCCATCAATAGCCCCAGGTCCTGCTTGATGCGCGGCATGGAATAGGAGCGAACCCCCTTCTCCAGCGAGGAGATGCAGAACGCGCAGCTGAACGGGCAGCCGCGGGCGGTTTCATAGTAGACGAGAGGCTTGCTCAGGTTCACCAACTGCGCCTGAAAAGGGGAGGGTAGCATATCGAGGTTGCCCGGCTGCTGACGTTCGCCGGTAGTGACTATCTCCTCCCCAAGCCGGCAGCAGAGGCCGGCAATGGCGGCGAGTTCATCTCCCGGCAGTGGCAATGGTGAACTGGCCAGCAGTGAGGCCAGCTCCCGGAATGACGCTTCCCCTTCGCCACAAACGATGCAATCCACCCCCGGATTCTGCGACAGCTGCTCAACCGGATCGAACGAAACCTCTGGCCCGCCGAGGATGATGAAGGTCCCGGGAGCTATCAATTTCAGGTCGGCAACCAGCTTGAGGGTCAGTTCGATGTTCCAGATATAGCACGAGAAGGCAACGGCTTGCGCCTCTTCGGCTACCAGGGTGCGTAGAATGGTGTCGAGCCGCTCGTTGACCGTGAATTCGCGGATGACAGGCGTCATGCCGCTAATGCCTTCGCAGGCGGCCAGCAGCGAGGGGAGTGCCAGCGAGGCATGGGCATACTTGGCGTGCAGGGTGGTAAGAAGAATTTTCATGCAGAAATTGTCGTTGCCATCAACTTCTCCCGAAGTGCGGCCAGCCGGTACGGCTTCTGGACAAATCCTGCCAGTCCCTTGCCTGCAAACTTCTGAGTCACTTCCAGTTCGCTGTAGCCGCTTGAGATGACAACTCTAACGTTGGGATTGAGGAGACGCAGCTCTCTGAAGCACTGCTCGCCATCCATGTGTGGCATGGTCAGGTCAAGGAGCACCAGGACGATATCTGGCCGTGACGCATAGATATCCAGCGCTTCCTGGCCGTCGGTGGCGGTAACCACTTTGAATCCAAGCTCTTGCAGCATTTCACTGCCGATGTCACGGACTGTTTCCTCATCGTCGACCAGCAGTACTGTGCCGCTGCCCTTCCAGGTGTCGTTAATCGCCGGATCTTGCCCGCACAACTCTGCCGGTTGTTCACTTGCCTGTAGCAGTATCTTGAAGTTGCTTCCTTTTCCTGGTTCGCTGTAGACCTTGATCGCTCCGTGGTGACCCCGGATGATCCCCAGCACTGCTGCCATCCCCAAGCCGCGTCCGGTGAACTTGGTGGTGAAGAAGGGGTCGAATATCCGCGCCAAAGTCTCCTTGTCCATGCCGCAGCCGGTATCGGCGACTTCAATGAAAACGTATTGTCCCTCCGGCAGCGGATCTGCCAACCAAACATCCTTCAGGTAGCTTTCCGTGCACTCCAGGCTGCCTGTAGAGATGGCGATGACCCCGCTCCGGTCGCCGATGGCCTCTGATGCGTTGATCACCAGGTTCATGACGATCTGGCGGACCTGGGTGGCGTCGGCCTTTACCGCCGGCAAGGAGCGGGCAAGGTTGTAGCGGAGCACCGCTTTTTTGGAGATGGAAACCTCCAGCATGTGTCCCATCTCCTCCACCAGCCGGTTCAGGTCGATGCTTTCGACGACGAACTTCCCTTTACCTGAGTAAGCCAGCATCTGTTGGGCCAGGTCGGCGGCGCGGGTTGCCGCCTTCTCGATACTGACCAGTTTTTCGCGAACAGGAGATTCGGGACTAAGATGCGCCATTGCAAGGTCGGTGTTCCCTACTATGGAGGTGAGGATGTTGTTGAAGTCGTGGGCAATGCCCCCGGCAAGCACCCCCAGGCTTTCCAGCTTCTGGGTCTGCTGCATCTTGTTTTCCAGCTTGTTCCGCTCATGCTCGGCCTGCTTGCGGGTGGTGATTTCGTGTTCGAGCTGCCGATTCTTGGCGGCCAGCTCTTCTTCCGCAGCTCTACGAGTGGCGATTTCTTCCTGTAGTAGAGCCCTCTGCTTAAGAAGGTCGTCGTTAATCGACTGCAGCTCAAAGGTGCGTTCGGCTACGCGATGTTCCAGTTCGTCGCGGATAGCGGTCAATTCGTCAATGGCACCCTGCTTTTCCTTCCAGGATGTTATGACGTAACGGGTACTGGCCAGGGTGACGAAAACGAACAGCAGCACCAGGGCCAGCTGCTTGTAAAACTCCAGATACCAAGCGTTGAGATAGTCCTTAGTCGCAAAACCGCAGTTAACATACAGCGGGTAATTGGTAACCTTCCGGAAGGAGATGACCCGGTGGATGCCGTCCACCCTGCTGGTTACCTTGTAACTGCCGGATGTTTTCCCTTCGCTGATCATCCGATTAAACTGATTTGTTATGGACAGATTCCCCGGAGTGCTCTTTTCTGTTTCCGGCTGGCGCGCGACAATGGAGAGATCGTTGCTGCGCAGGGTAATCATGCCGTTTTTGCCGAGATCATATGAGGAGAACTGCTTCTTGATCTGGTTGATCTGAAGGTTGCCATGGATGACGCCGGCAAAGGAGCCGTCCGGGTTATTGACCCGCCGGGCCAGGTTGATGTGCCATTTTTTCGAGATACGTCCGAGGAGCGGTTTGGAGATGAACAGGCCCGCGTCAGGTTTGTCGCGTAGCGCAATGAAGTAGTCGCGATCAGCAACATTGGCGGTATTACGCACCCCGGGCTTCAGACCGTAAGCGATGACATCACCGTTCGCTGTAGCCATGAGAATTTCGCCCATTTCCGGGACTCTGGTGAGAGTAGCGGCGATGTGATTATCAAAACTGCCCCGATCTATTCCCCCCCTGGCCAATTGTCGTTCGGCCTCGGTTTTCCCTTCCAAAAGTGCCAGGTCGATTTTGTCCAGGATGCCGCTGATGCTGTACTCCAGGGCGCGGGCCAGATTGTCGGTTTCAATGCGGGCCTGCTCGTCATAATGCACCCTGCTGGCGTACAGAGAATAGCCGGAGAGCCCGAACACCAGCAGGTTCATCAGAACCACGCCAACAATGATGCGAAATACAAAATGGGGATTGTTTGGCATAATCACAGCTTTATCCTGTCTTCCGGTCCAGACTCCGGTATTGGATCGCCTCTGACAGGTGTTGCTCACGGATGTTTTCGGCAGCGTCGAGGTCGGCTATGGTGCGGGCTACCTTGAGGATGCGGGTGTAGGAGCGGGCGGAGAGGCCGAGGCGGTCGGTGACCATTTCCAGCAGTTTGTGTCCGGCGGCATCGGGTTCGCAGAACTTCTTGATGAAGCGTGGCGGCATCTGGGCGTTGCAGTGGACTTTGGTCCCCTTGAAGCGTTCAAGCTGGAGGTTGCGGCAGGTTTCGACCCGGCTGGCAATGGCTGCGGACGATTCGCCGTCGGCCCGGTCGGCAAGGTCGCGGTATTTTACCGCCGGCACCTCGATATGCAGGTCGATCCGGTCGAGCAGCGGCCCGGAGATGCGCGAGCGATAGCGGTGGATCATGATTGGCGTGCAGGAGCAGGCATGTTGCGGATCGCCCAGGTAACCGCAGGGGCAGGGGTGTGTTAACCTTTCTCTACTATACTCACTTAAAACGGCACTCGTTCTCAATTCAAATTCCCCTCGAAAAACAGCAGCTTCCCGGTTATCCAGAATTCCCCATCACAGTCGGCGAACACATCCGTAAAAAACGAATGGATCTCGGTCTCCTCCAAAGAGAGGTTGCCCAGATCATCGGCGTCACCAAGTCCTCAATCTGGAACTGGGAGCATGGCACCGAACCAGAACTGCAATATAATCCAAGAATTATCAAATTTCTAGGTTATATCCCGTTCGAGTGCCCAGACGACACAGTGGGGCGGCTTGCGTGGTACAAGAGAGCGATGGGGATGAACCTAGATCAACTGGGAGAAATAATGGGCCGCGATCCCGAACAACTGTCAGACTGGTTAAGCGGAAGGCATAACCCGTTTCGGAAGAACCGGGATATGATTGAGCTATTTCTGGAAAAATCAAAATATATGATAAAATCTGACGAAACTTACCGGTTTCAGAATAATCTGAACTGAATAGAAGCCGCATCTTTCGTCGCGGCTTCTATTCACGGTGCCATCACTACTCACGCACCCAGTGGCAGGTGTATCCCCCCGGGTTCTTCTCCAGATAGTCCTGATGATTTTCCTCGGCCCGCCACCAGGGGCCTGCCGGGGTGATCTCGGTGACGATCGGGCGTTTCCATTTGCCGCTGGCATCCACCTCTGCCTTGACCTTCAGGGCGACCCGCTGCTGCTCTGCGTCATGGTAGAAGATGGCGCTCCGGTAGCTGGAGCCGGTATCGTTTCCCTGGCGGTTCAGGGTGGTTGGATCGTGCATCCGGAAGAAGAAGCGGAGCAGGGCTTCATAGCTGGTTTTGGTCGGATCAAATTCGATCCGTACCGCTTCGGCATGTCCCTCATGGTTGCGGTAGGTGGCGTTCGGGACCTTCCCGCCGGTATAGCCCACTTCCGTGGCGATTACTCCCGTCTGTTTGCGTAGCAGGTCCTGCATCCCCCAGAAACAGCCGCCGGCCAGGGTTGCAAACTGCTTCACCTGAGCGGCCGCTGCCTTCCGGCCGAAGAGCGGGAGCCACGTGCCGTAGCCGGCCTTTTCCAGCTCATCCACCGGGATGAAGCTGAGCGATGCGGAGTTGATGCAGTAGCGCAAGCCGCCTTTATCCCGCGGTCCGTCGGTAAAGATATGCCCCAGGTGGGAATCGGCCTCGGCTGAGCGGACCTCGGTCCGGGTCATGCCGAAGGTGCTGTCCTTATGCTCTTTCACGTGGTCAGGGGCGACCGGCCTGGTAAAGCTCGGCCAGCCGGTGCCGGAATCGAACTTGTCTCGTGAGGAGAAGAGCGGCTCACCGCTGACGATGTCGACGTAGAGCCCTTCGCGGTGCTCGTTCCAGTAGGCGTTGTCGAATGGGGGCTCGGTCCCTTCCTGCCGGGTGACGCGGTACTGCAGCGGCGTCAGGCGCTGTTTCAGTTCTTCGTTAGAAAATTTCCGCCCTGTCATGGTCGTCTCCTTTCCAGCAGCCTGAACCGCGAAATGTGGTCGGGCGGCCATTGCCAGCACCAATAATCCAACCAGAATTCCTGTTATCGCCAAGGCTCTCTTTTTCATCTTTGTCCTCCGGTGCAAACATGATAGGTATGTTTGACTTCATCCTACAGGCGCAGCAGCATGTTTTCTGTAAGCCGCATTACACAATTGTACCGCAGCGGCACAAATGATGGCGAGCCATATCATGTGAAGGGGAGCAGGGACATGGAGCATGAAAAACTCTGGTATCTGCGGCGACTGGACATCTTCAGCGGCCTGAGCGACGAAGAGTATGGGGTGATCGATCGGGATTCCCAGTCACTCAACCTGCGCAAACGGCAGCTGCTTCCGTTCCGAGGGACGGCGCAGCAGGCGGTCTATTTTGTCAAGAAGGGGAGCATCAAGCTGGTGCGGACCTCGGCGCAAGGGCATGATTTCATCATCGATATCCTCGGGCCGTCCACTCTCTTCGGCGAACTTGAGGGGGGACTCGATGCCGACGGCAGCGAAGTGATTGCCGAAGCGCTGGAGGAGACTCTCCTCTGCATGATGCGCCGCGAAAATTTTGACCGGCTCATGGCGCTGGTCCCGGCCTTGGGGACACGGATCACCAAGCTGAGCGGCCTGCGCCTCCGGAAGATCCAGAACCGCCTGGTAGATATGCTGTATTCCTCCGTCGAGGCGCGGCTGGCCAAGACATTTCTCGCCCTGGCGAATGAATTCGGCGTCACCGGTCGGGACGGTCTGCTCATTGATCTGCGGCTTACTCATAACGATTATGCCGGACTGATAGCCTCGACCCGGGAGACCGTTTCCACCGGGCTGAACGCGCTCTGCCGAAGAGGGGTTATCGACATCCTGGACCACCGCGTGCTGCTAAAGGACCAGGAGCAACTCACACGTCTTGCTGGGCGCGAGATCCCCGGCGAAATCCGGGGGTAGTTTGAAAGGGGTAAGGGATAGGAATTTGCTTTTTTGACTGGTTGGAAAATACATCCAGTGCCGGGTTGACGCGACCCGGAGCAACTGTCAGACTGGTTAAGTGGAAGGCTTAATCCGTTCAAGAAGAATCGGGCGAAGATCGAACTGTCCCTGGGAACCCAAAAAATCTTCCTTCCGTCAGAGAAAGAATGTCGGATATATTCTTCTGTGTAGGGAAGCTTTTGAGTATTGGGACTCCCGCTACAACCCACCATCAGAAATCATCATTAACCGTTACCACTTTACGAACCCGTTGTGGCAGCAGGGCAAGCTTATCATCAATGTGCCTCCCGTAGTTGTAGCGGTTCGTATTCTCTTCATCGCTGAAAAGCTTCACTCCGACTATATTGGCGGCCTCGAACACCAAACCTATCTCACACTTCGGATCGCCCTGCTCGATCTTCTGCAAGGTCCTTCTGGAAATCCCCGCCCGTCCGGACAGTTCTTCCGCGGTCATCTTGCGCTCTTTCCTGCCAAGCCGGATGAGCTTGCCCAGCAGTTCAACTGCATCCCGGGTCTGCCGGAGATATGTGCGGTTCACAGGAGATGCCATAAATCACAATTTGCTTATTATCGTAGTCATAAGGTTTGTTATTGATTACGATAATAGCCATATTGTGGCGATTGCGTCAACCGCATTACATCCGTGCGGTGACTTTCGCTCTGCTAACTGCCTCCCACCATGTTCGTCCACCCCAAGAGTGGATGACTAATTGTATATGCGTAAATATTTTGCCAATCGTGTTGACATTTATAGAAGGTGTAGTAACATTCCTTCTAATCAGGAATGATTATTGACTGGGGTGCTATCATCAAACGGGAACAGTTCAAAAATGCGATTGTTAAGGGGCTGAAAGAACGGGGAATGAAACTGACTCCCCAGCGGCGGACTATTGTTGAAATCCTGACCCTTGACAATTGTCATCCCTCTGCCATGACCATCTATCGGGCGGCACGGGAAAAACACCCTAAAATCAGCCTCTCTACTGTTTACTCCACCCTGTCTCTACTTAAATCTCTCAAGCTGGTCAGGGAGTTGGAGTTTGAAGCTATGGATAATCGATATGATATGGATACAAGCAATCACCTCAACCTGATCTGTACCCGTTGCGGCCGGATTGAGGATTTCACCGATACCGCCATGATCCCCCCTGAAATAGTTGAGAAACTTACTGGATTCAAGGTGCAGGATGTGCGTTTTGAATATTACGGCGTGTGCAGCAAATGTTCTCAATAGCCTCCCCATTAAAACGTATGCCAGAGCGAGAAACCATCCAGCTTACCTTTTTTTGCTCATTAAACAGGAATGATTCTTGATTGATTAAGTAACATATTGCCCCATGGTACTTGAATTCTACGCAAACACACCCGGCATGCCCGGATAGCAGAAAAAGCCAAAACTATAATAACAACAGGGGGAAGAACATGGGATCGAAGGGACGTGAAATTATCGGTATGGATGTGAATGAATTGCTTGGGCTGTTACGCAGCGCATACAGTGACGAATGGCTGGCCTATTACCAGTACTGGTTGGGAGCCAAGCTGGTAAAGGGGCCGATGAAGGATGCAGTAGGGGCAGAACTCTTACAGCATGCCACCGAGGAACTGGCACATGCTGACATGGTGGCCATGCGCATCATCCAACTGGGGGGAACGCCAGTCACCAAACCTGAAGAATGGTACAAGCACACAAACTGCGGCTACGATGCCCCTGACGACCCGTTTGTCAAGGTGCTGCTGGAGCAGAACATCAAAGGGGAACAGTGCGCCATCGGCGTATACAAACGGTTGATGGACATCACCAAGGATAAGGACCCGGTCACCTACAACATGGTACTGACCATCCTGCAGCAGGAAGTTGAACACGAAGAGGACCTCCAATCATTGCTGGAGGATTATGAATTGCTGGTCAGGGCGATGAAGGAATAGGCGGCAACGGATACTCATAAAAACGATTCATAACAGTACAAAGGAAAGGAGAACTGAGATGAGTGAAGAAAACAAGTGTCCGGTAACGGGCAAAACTGCCACACCCATGACCGGCAGAGGCACTTCGAACCGGGACTGGTGGCCGAATCAGTTAAAGCTTAATATTCTGCACCAGCATTCCACCCTGTCCAGCCCGATGGGCGAGACTTTCAACTATGCTGAGGAATTCAAAAAACTCGACATGGAGGCACTGAAGAAGGACCTCAAGGCGCTGATGACCGACTCACAGGAGTGGTGGCCGGCTGATTACGGCCACTACGGCGGGCTCTTTATCCGGATGGCGTGGCACAGCGCCGGCACCTACCGCCTGGGTGACGGCCGCGGCGGAGCCGGGTCCGGCAACCAGCGCTTTGCACCGCTCAACAGCTGGCCGGACAACGTCAACCTCGACAAAGCGCGCCGTCTTCTCTGGCCGATCAAGCAGAAATACGGCCGGCAAATCTCCTGGGCCGACCTGTTGATCCTCGCCGGCAACTGCGCCCTCGAATCAATGGGCTTCAAGACCTTCGGCTTCGGCGGCGGTCGCGAGGATATCTGGGAACCGGAAGAGGATGTCTACTGGGGAGCCGAAGAGGAATGGCTGGCTACGAGCGACAAGCCCAAAAGCCGCTACTCCGGTGATCGGGACCTGGAAAACCCCCTCGCCGCCGTGCAGATGGGCCTGATCTACGTGAACCCGGAAGGCCCGGACGGCAACCCGGACCCTGTTCTTTCTGGCATCGACGTGCGCGAGACCTTCGCCCGTATGGCCATGAACGACGAAGAGACCGTCGCGCTCGTCGCCGGCGGACACACCTTCGGCAAATGTCATGGCGCCGGCCCGGCGACCCATGTGGGGCCCGAGCCGGAGGCCGCCCCCATCGAAGAACAGGGGCTCGGTTGGAAGAACAGCTTCGGCAGCGGCAAAGGAGGCGATACGATCAGCAGCGGCATCGAGGGTGCCTGGAAGCCGAACCCGATCAAGTGGGATATGGGTTACCTGAAGGTGCTGTTCAAGTACGAGTGGGAACTGGTCAAGAGCCCGGCTGGCGCCAATCAGTGGCTGGCCAAGGATGTGGCAGAAGAGGACATGGTGGTTGACGCGCACGACCCGTCAAAGAAACACCGGCCGATGATGACTACGGCGGACCTCTCGCTCCGTTTCGACCCCATCTACGGGCCGATCGCACGGGATTACCTGCAGAATCCCGAAAAATTTGCGGATGCCTTCGCACGGGCGTGGTTCAAGCTGACCCACCGTGACATGGGACCGCGCTCGCGCTATCTCGGCGCGGAAGTCCCGGCCGAAGATCTCATCTGGCAAGACCCTGTCCCGGCCGTCAATCACAAACTGATTGATGCGCAGGACATCGCCGCCCTCAAGGACAAGATTCTCGCTTCAGGACTGTCTATCTCCCAACTGGTCTCGACGGCCTGGGCGGCGGCGTCCACGTTCCGTGGTTCCGACAAGCGCGGCGGAGCGAACGGAGCTCGCATCTGTCTTGCCCCGCAGAAGGATTGGAAAGTCAATCAGCCGGCCCAACTGAAGACCGTGCTGCAGACCCTTGAAGGAATCCAGAAAGAGTTCAACAGTGCGCAGTCGGACGCCACGAAGGTTTCGCTCGCCGACTTGATTGTCCTGGGCGGCTGCGCAGGGGTCGAGCAGGCAGCCAGGAAGGCCGGCCACGCAGTGACCGTTCCCTTTACACCGGGACGCACGGATGCAACACAGGAGCAAACCGACGTAGAGTCATTTTCGGTGCTTGAGCCGGTTGCCGACGGGTTCCGAAACTTCCTCAAAGCCAGATACTCTGTATCGGCAGAAGAGCTGCTGGTTGATCGCGCGCAATTGCTGACGCTGACTGCACCGGAGATGACGGTTCTCGTTGGCGGCATGCGTGCCTTGAATGCCAACTACGGACAGTCCCCGCACGGCGTCTTCACCAAACGGCCAGAAACGCTCACCAATGACTTCTTTGTCAACCTGCTCGACATGGGCACGGTCTGGCAGGCGGTCCAGGGAGACGACAATCTGTTCGAAGGGCGTGATCGTAAGAGCGGCGATCTCAAGTGGACCGGCACCCGTATCGACCTGGTCTTCGGCTCGAACTCCCAGCTCCGGGCCGTCGCAGAAGTCTATGGCTGCCAGGACTCCCAGGGAAAATTCCTGCACGACTTTGTTGCAGCGTGGAACAAGGTCATGAACCTCGACCGTTTCGACCTTGCCTGATTCAAGACTTGCAAATTCTAACGCTCTAATAGATGCATCATTACAAAATTCATCAAGAGATCTTTGGATCGCCACATCTAAAATCAGGAGGTAACACCCATGTCAACAAAAGAGAATCTCGCAGGAGCCTTTGCCGGTGAAAGTCAGGCCAACCGCAAATATCTTGCATTTGCCAAACAGGCCGAGGTTGACGGCTTCCCACAGGTAGCCAAACTGTTCCGGGCAGCCGCCCATGCCGAAACCATCCATGCCCATGCCCATCTGCGCGCCATGGGCGGCATCAAAAAGACCGCCGAAAACCTGGTGGAAGCGATAGAAGGCGAAGGATTCGAATTCCAGCAGATGTATCCTCCGTATCTGGAAGAAGCGCAGAAAGAGGGGGATAAGATGGCGGAGATTTCGTTCCGCAACGCTCTGGCGGTAGAGGAGATCCATCACGACCTGTATCAGAAAGCTGCCGCTGCCGTTAAGGCTGGCGGCGACCTGGCTGCACGACCTGTCTATGTCTGTGAAGTCTGCGGTAATACGGTTTATGACGGGGTCCCGGACAAATGCCAGGTCTGTGGCGTACCTAAAGAACGCTTCACCCTGATTAACTGATCCATGAATAAGCTGAATTGATGAATCATCCGGCCACTGTCAATCCGACAGTGGCCGTCTATTCAGGAGGATTTTATGGCAGACACACGCTGGTGCTGCACGGTTTGCGGTTATATCCATGAAGGGAATACCCCGCCGGACTGTTGTCCGGTCTGCGGCGCGACGCCGGACCTCTTCGAACCGTCGGCTCCTGCGCCAGCACCGGTGAGGACTGCGCCTCGCAGATGGCGATGCATCAACTGCGACTACGTCCACGATTGTGATACTCCACCTGAATGCTGCCCGGTCTGCGGCGTCGGCCCTGACCAGTTCGAGCCTGTGGTCGAGGAGGAGCGCGGTAGTTTTGCCGGAAGGATGTCGGGCGCCATTGTTATCATCGGCGGCGGTATCGCTGGGCTGTCGGCTGCCGAAGCCGCCCGCAGCGCAGCTCCCAATGCCGACATCACAATTATCTGCCAGGAGAACGACCTTCCCTATTACCGCCTGAACCTGACCCGTTATCTGGCGGGGGAGATCACAATCAGCGATCTCCCGGTCCATCCTGAGGCGTGGTACGCCGAGCAACGGATCACCATTCTGAACGGGGCCGAGGTGACCGCTGTTGATCGGGCGGCAAAAACGGTATCGCTAAAGAGACACGACAGTATGCACTACGACAAGCTTATCCTGGCCATGGGCGCCCACCCGAGCATCCCACCTATTCCGGGCGCAGACCGAAACAATGTGGTTACCCTCCGCACCTGCCGAGATGCGGAAACGATCCTGCAGCAGAGCCAGGCCAATTCCAGTTGTGTGATTATCGGTGGCGGAGTGCTTGGCTTGGAGGCAGCAGCGGCCTTGGCTCGCCGTAAGGTTCAGGTAACGCTGGTGGAAGGGTTTGACTGGCTCCTGCCGCGACAACTCAACAAGGCGGCAGGAGAGCGTCTCGCTGAAGAGGCCATTGCGCTTGGCATCACCCTGATTTGTGGTGCCCGGATAAAAGAGCTGAAAGGTGATGCACATGTGCGGAGTGTTGTGCTTGAATCAGGAGAATCAATCCCTGCGGATTTAGTGTTAGTTGCCGCCGGAGTACGAAGCAACAGCTATCTCGCCCGCATGGCCGGACTGGATGTCAACTGCGGCGTGGTGGTTGACCAGCATCTGCGCACCTCCGATCCGGACATCTACGCAGCAGGTGATCTGGCGGAACATTTGGGCACGGTTTACGGCACCTGGGCACCGTCCCAGTTCCAGGGAACGATTGCCGGCATGAACGCTGCCGGCGGAGATGCCCTCTTTGCCGGCATTCCACGCTCCAACAGCATCAAGGTTCTGGGAGTTGATCTCTTCAGTATCGGCATGGTCCACCCTGATGACGCCAGCTACCTGACCTTTGAAGAGGAAGGTGCCCATTACCAGCAGTTTATCTTCCGTGATTCTCTCCTAGTGGGGGCAATCCTTTTCGGAGACACGTCCATCGCCCCTGCACTGAAAAAACTGATTGAGAAAAATGACTCCTGCGCAGAACTGCTGGCCGGAGCCGGTGACGCCAGGGACATCCGTGCCGGAATCTTAGCCATGACCTGAATGTCCCTGATTCTGGGCAAGTTCGGTTAAAGGCTTCGGCGTTTCGTCGAATGGGATAGCAAAAGAGCTTATTGGAAAGCTTCACACTCCGTCGGAGTGTAACAGCCTGTTATTTAAGGACTACCTGGCAAATTCAGGGGTGTGTGCACCTTTCTCTACTATTCTGACTCCAAACGGCACTCGTTCTCAATTCAAATTTCCCTCGAAAAACAGCAACTTCCCGGTTATCCGGAATTTCCCATCACCGTCGGTGAACACATCCGCAAGAAACGAATGGATCTCGGTCTCCTCCAGAGAGAAGTAGCCGAGATCATCGGCGTCACCGAGTCCTCAGTCTGGAACTGGGAGCATGGCACCGAGCCAGAACTGCAATATAATCCAAAGATTATCAAATTTCTAGGCTATATTCCGTTCGACTGCTCGGATGACACTGTGGGGCGGCTTGCATGGTACAAGAGAGCTATGGGGATGAACCTGGATCTTCTGGGTGAAGTTATGGGTAGAGATCCCGAACAACTATCGGATTGGTTGAGCGGTCGGCATAATCCGTTACGGAAGAACCGAGAAAAGATAGAGCTGTTTCTGGAAAGTCAGCAAACATTCCTTTAGGCAGGGGATTATTTTTAAATTCCTGCTTTAGTTGGAGGATGAACTGTTACGTAACTCGAGATTGATTACCTTGTAGCTATTAGATATCCCGTTCGGGGCTTCTGTAATTATTTTTACTGCATCCGCACAGGGGTCGCTCTTGCTCCACCAGGTGAAACCGCAGGTGGTCAACACCAGATACAGAAAACAGAATAGGCGAAGTATCCTGAAACTTATCACGACTCCTTTGTTCCCCTGCGGCCTCGTGCCCGCTTCATCCCTTTTGCAACAACGCCCAGAAAGGATGTCCCCCGGTGGTCAATCTCAGCATGGTCGAACTCGCCAAGCGTCCTGCCTGTAGACACTTTCAGAGAGGTACTTTTCTGCATTCCCAAGACCTGGCTCGGGTAGATACTGCGGTAGCCTACGATAAGAAAACTGACCATACAGGCCACGGCCGCATGGGGGGCGATCCCGGCTCCGAACAGTTCCATGGCCATGACGGATGCCGCAATCGGCGTATTGGCCGCTCCTGCCAGTAGCGCCACCATGCCGATGGCGGAGAAAGTCGCAACCAATGGCTCGTTAAACAGGTACGCGAACAGATTGCCAGCAGCAGTACCTATAAAAAATATGGGGGTAACGACACCGCCACTGCCGCCGCAGCCCAGGGTAATGGCCGTGGCTATGGCCTTCATGAATGGAGCCCCGACCGGAAGGACAGTTCCGTTCAAGGCCGCTTCGATCGAGTCGAGCCCCAGTCCAAGATAGCGTGTTGATACCCCCTTGCCGATGACCACCAGCAATCCGCCACCCAGAAGCGCCTTTGTGAACGGCGGCCAGGGCAGGCGGGTAAATAGCCGCTGGACTAACTGCATCAGCTCGATAAAGATAAGCGCAATCAGACCGCACCATATCCCGAGCATGATCATTTCCATAAAGCTCCAGCTGGTCATAAGAGGGATAATCTTGGCAGACATGTGCGGGTAATTCACCCCGAGTTGCGAGGCTACGTGAAAACCGATGATGCCGGCAACGAACGAGGGAAACAGAACATCGTAAAACATGTGCCCCAACACCAGCACCTCGACGCCAAAAAGCGCCCCGGCTATCGGAGTGCCGAAAACCGTCGCAAACCCGGCGCTGATGCCGCATATAACCAGCTTGCGCCGGTCAACGCCTTCGAGCCTTAATAGTCCGCCAAATGCCGAAGCGAGTCCGGCGCCGATCTGGGCGCACGGTCCCTCCTTTCCGGCAGATCCACCACCGGCAAGGGTAATGACCGTGGCGACCAGCTTTACCGGAACAACCATGAGGGGGATTTTTCCCATCCGCTGGTGAACAGCCTCAATGACCTTTTCAGTCCCATGTCCGGCTGCTTCGGGAGCAAGCCAGGAGACCAAGATGCTGCACACTACGAGTGTTAGAGGCAGCAGCAGGTAGTAATCCGGTATTCTGGCAAACTGGACCGAGGTCCAGGAAAGCGTCCGGAGAAACGCTGCGGTGCCGAATCCCACCAATACGCCGACGATTGATGCGTAACATGTCCATTTGATGACACTGACAAGCAGAGTGACCTGTTCGATGATTTTTCGTTGCATACACCACCTTATTTTTGATAACAAGAAGCCCCCATACCTGCTAAATGCAACGCAAGAATGAGGGCCTGAACGTGTCTATTTCGAAGTAATCACAAATTCGTCGCGACGGTTCTTGGCCCATGCAGCTCCATCGTGGCCGGTATCAGCAGGTTTTTCTTTCCCGTAGCTGATGGTTGAAATTCTGTCTGCAGCAACTCCCATCGTTACTAGATACTTCTCTGCTGCTTTGGCTCGTTTCTCTCCCAGTGCCAGGTTGTATTCTTCTGATCCGCGTTCATCGCAATTCCCTTCAATCTGCACCTTAATGGCCTTTTCATTCTTCATAAGCTCCGCGTTTTTTGCAAGGATGTCTCTGGCCTCCTGGGAAAGATTCGCTGAATCAAAATCAAAATAGATCTTCTCCAGGGCGGCTTTTAACTCACCAGCATTCGGGATAGGCTGCAACTCATTACTCTTTTCCATAACCTTCTTGACCGCTTGCCCTTTTGCAGCTTCAGCCTTGGCTATTTGTTCCTTGGCAGATTCAGGCTTGGACGGTTGCTTGACTGCAGCGGTTGCAGCAGGAACAACAGGTTCGTCCTTCTTGACCATTTCATTTTTCGCACAACCGCTGGACACAAGTATTGCACAACCTAAAATCAGGCATAAACTTACGGCATGCTTTTTCATTGTTGTCTCCTTTTTTTGAATTTTCCGAGAATATGGATGTGGAGGATTATATTGACGAAATACTCGAACATCACTATAATTCGTGCAGCTAATTATTAGTGTCGCTAACTAAAATGTCAAGACAATTTCGGGAGCATTCGTGAGCAAAAATGCTGAAGC
The DNA here is from genome assembly GCF_018476885.1 of Geoanaerobacter pelophilus. Classification (NCBI taxonomy): domain Bacteria; kingdom Pseudomonadati; phylum Thermodesulfobacteriota; class Desulfuromonadia; order Geobacterales; family Geobacteraceae; genus Geoanaerobacter; species Geoanaerobacter pelophilus. The sequence continues at coordinate 1,014,189 of NZ_JAHCVJ010000001.1, read as the reverse complement.
TGTTTCAGAGGTAATTGACAATCTGCGACGAATTTTCCAGGCGATAAATGAGTATTCTAAAAATGCCGAACGGATAACAGGCTTAACCGGGCCTCAACTCTGGGCATTGAAAATCCTGGCCATAGCAGCTCCTCTGCGACTTTCCGATCTTGCTCGTCAGATGTACCTGCGCCCGGCAACGGTTGTGGGCATCATTGACCGTCTTGAAGGCAAAGGTCTGGTAACTCGGACCCGCTCAATACAAGATCGCAGAGCGGTGGATATCGATCTCAGCGAAATGGGAAGAAAAGTAGCCTCCAAAGCGCCTGAGGTTGCCCAGGCTATGCTTTTGAACGGATTGGAAGAGTTAACAGACGATCAGTTTTCCCGTGTTGCGGACGGAATGCAACTGATGGTGTGCGTGTTAGGAGCTGAGCAGATCACACCACAACCTTTACATGGCTGAGTCAGAGACAGGCAACAAACTATCGAAAAGGAACAGCACATGAAAAGTTCTCTTGATCTCGCATTAATCGGTAACTGCCAAGTCGGAGCGCTGATAGATTCAGCTGCGGAGATAGTCTGGTACTGCATTCCACGCTTTGACGGCGACCCCGTATTCTGTTCTTTGCTGCAGGAGCACCAGGCAGGCTCCGGTCATGGCTATTGTTCGGTAGAACTGATTGATCAGATCAGTTCGGAACAGAGATATGAACCGAATTCAGCCGTGCTGGTGACGCGGCTGACTGACAGCAGGGGAGCACATGTGGAAATAGCAGATTTTGCACCCCGCTTTCGTCAATACGGGCGCATGTTCACGCCGATGATGCTGGTCAGGCAGATTCGTCGCTTGCATGGCAGCCCGAGAATCTGCATCCGTGTTCGCCCCGCATCTGACTACGGTCGAAGTTGCTGTGAATATACATACGGCAGCCATCACATCCGTTATGTGTCTGACGCTGCCACCGTTCGATTAACCACAGATGCATCCATAACGACAATTCTCCAGGAACTCCCGTTCATTCTCGATGATGAACTGACGCTTGTTTTTGGCGCCGATGAAACCATACAGGAGCCTCTGCGCGAACTGGCACGCAGGTTCAGGAATGAGACCATTGCCTATTGGCAGAACTGGGTGCGTGACCTGGGGATCCCTTTTGAATGGCAGAATGAAGTCATCCGTGCCGCCATTACCCTGAAACTGAATACTTTTGACGACACCGGCGCAATCGTTGCCGCCATGACCACCTCAATCCCTGAGTCCCCGGATTCCGGCAGGAACTGGGATTATCGCTACTGCTGGCTGCGGGACGCCTATTTTGTCGTCAACGCTCTGAACCGACTCGGTACCACTCATACCCTGGAGCGGTATCTGAGCTATCTGGTCAATGTTGTCGCCAGTGCCGAAGGGGGGCATGTGCAACCGGTATACGGGATTGACGGCAGAACACGCCTGGAGGAGCGCGAGGTGCCGACACTTGCCGGTTACGGTGGCATGGGACCGGTGCGGGTAGGGAATCAGGCATACGAGCAGATTCAGCATGACGTGTATGGTTCAGCGATTCTGGCCGTTACCCACGTTTTTTTCGACCAGCGCCTGACGCATCGGGGAGATGCCGCGCTCTTTCATCGACTGGAGCCTCTGGGAGAAACCGCCATTCAGATGCATGACCAGCCGGATGCCGGCCTGTGGGAGCTGCGCGGGAGCAAAAGAATTCACACCTTCTCCAGCATCATGTGCTGGGCCGCCTGCGACAGGCTGGCCAAAATTGCCAGCCGGATCGGGCTAACGGAACGGGTACATTACTGGGACCGCCAGGCAGCTGCCATCCATGCCACGATCTGCGCCCGAGCCTGGAATGAGCAGAAAAAAGCCTTCACCGCCGCCTTTGAAGGAGATTCCCTCGACGCCAGCCTGCTGCTGATGCACGACGTAGGTTTTCTGGCTGCCGATGACCCGCGCTTCGCTGCCACCGTGGCGGCCATTGAGCGGGAACTCCGACAGGGGGATTATATTTTCCGGTATGTGGAGCACGATGACTTCGGCGCTCCGCAAAATGCCTTTATCGTCTGCACCTACTGGTACATTTACGCCCTGGTTGCCCTGGGGCGAAGTGACGAGGCACGGCAACTGTTTGAGAACCTGCTGGCGCGGCACAATCGCCATGGGCTCATGGCTGAACACCTTGATGTCCGAAGTGGCGAGCAGTGGGGTAATTTCGTCCAAACCTACAGCATGGTTGGACTTATCAACGCCGCCATCCGGCTCAGCAAACGCTGGGACTGGGCATTCTGATTCAGGTGATGGAGTGTATCAATGAATAACGCCAGCCTTCGTTATCTGCTGAAAAAACTGAAAGACTATCTGGCCATCAAGACGGAAATGGTCAATCATCAGGCAATTATCAGGGATGTTGCCTCCGGGGTGGATCGCTCCTGGATTTATTACCTGATGCTGCTGATGGCTAGCCTGATAGCCCTTCTGGGGTTGCTCACCAACAGTGTCGCCGTGGTCATCGGCGCCATGCTCATCTCTCCCCTGATGGGCCCGATCATCTCGTCAGGCCTGGCTCTCACCATCGGTGATCTGCCGCTGGCCCGCCGGGCGTTTCAGACCATTGCCGTCAGCGTCATCCTTACGCTGCTGGTAACAGCCCTTGTTTCTCTGCTATCACCATTGAAGGATCCGACCGCGGAGATCCTCGCCCGGGTCCGCCCCAATATCTATGACCTGTTTGTGGCAGTATTGTCCGGTATTGTGGGCGCTGTGGCGCTCTGCACCAAACGCAATTATCTGATCACTGCGACCGGGGTTGCGGTGGCCACGGCGGTCATCCCGCCACTGAGCGTTGCCGGCTACGGGCTGGGTACGGGGCAGATCATGCTCGGTCTGGGTGGTTTCCTGCTCTTTTTCACCAATTTTGTCGCCATCGTATTGACGTCCGACCTGGTGTTTTTCGTCATGGGATTTCGCGCCAGTCATGCCGAGACAGTGCCGTATTCGGCCCGTGCGCGCTGGCTGGTCATTGCCGGAGTGTTGCTGCTGATCTCGATTCCGCTGGTCTATACCCTGGTAGTGGATCTGAAGAAGGTCAATACGTCAAAGCGGATTGAGCGTGTGCTGAAAAAGAATCTCAACAAGGGGGAAATCTCTCACCTGACCGGCTATACCTATGCTCCCCGGCAAGGAAGGCTGATGGTCAGGGCAACGGTCAACACCGTCAGCTTTATTGAAAAGAAAAACCAGCAGCAGATTGAAGCGGAACTGAGCGACACCCTGAAGCAGCCGGTTGATTTGCGACTCGAACAGCTCCTGGTCGCCTCGGACAAACTGCCGGAATCCGGTGCTTCCCCTCTGATTCCGGGCGGCGGCACTGCAGCGCCGCGGCTTGAAACAGCCGCTGAACTCAGCGCCAGGGTCGGAGGAGTGGCAGCGCATGCCGAAAAGGAACTGGCCGACGCCTGTGCTCCATTTCCTGTGACGGACACTCGGCTTGTCTTCAATGCGACCGGTGGCGGAGTGCAGGTGACCGCCATCCTTCACCGTGACTATACCTTGAGCGCCGATGAACAGGTCCTTTTAACACGAACCCTTGAGCGATCTCTGGAGTTACCGGTTGCTCTGAACATTGCCGTAACCCCGTTGTTCCCTGCGGTTAAGTTCGCCGATGATGGCAGCCTTTCCACCGAAACCACCCAAAAACTGGCTCTTCTCAGGCAACTCCCCGGCGGGCCTGACGGATTCAGGTTTATTGTCGAGGCGCCAAAGGGTACGCATGCCAAAGAGATTGCCACCGTGTTACGGCACCTGAAACAGAAACTGCACCTGCCCGAGGCGGCCATTACAGCCGTTAAAGCTCCGGAAAGAAGAGGTACGACAGATATAACGCTGCGCATCCTGCGCCGTGGGGAGGCTCCATGAAAAAAAGCACAAGCGGTTTCCCCTTCAGATCACTGCATCTTTCTCTCAGGTTCATCATCCCGCTGGCGCTTGCCCTTGTCCTGCTGGCGTACGGGGTTGTGCCGCTGATTGACGGCCTGACACTCCGCTGGGCGGTGCGCGATATGGATATCCGCTCGCGCCTGATCAGTTCGACCATCCAGGAACCATTGACCGAATTACTGCAAAAAGGAGATCGGGTTCGCATCAATTCATTGCTGCAGCGGGCCACGCAGGATGAGCGGCTCATGGCTTTGGGTGTCTGTGACGGAAGCGGAAAGCTGCTCTACCGTTCATCGGTATTCCCTGCGGAACTATCCTGTAAAGAGCCTGAGAAGACGGGCAACGACCCTGCTCATCTGATCCGGTTGCCCCAGGGGCCGGTGCATGTTGCCATCACGCCCCTCATGGTCGAGTCTTCCCAGGTCGGCTCTCTCGTGCTGGTTCATGATATGAGCTACATGGAGCGCCGCAGTGCCGACACCCGCAAGTATGTCATTATTCTTTTCGTAGTCTTGGGTATCGTCATTTCTCTGATTACCGTATTCGTCGCCCACCTCAGCTGGCGGGGCTGGATGGAGGGAGTACGGGCGATGCTGCGCGGCGAAGGAATCCTTAAACCATTTTCCGGAGGACGCCAGGCGTCACAGGCAGAGCTGCAGCCTCTGGTCGGCGATCTGCGGGCACTGCTGCGCAGCCTTGATGCCGAGCGGCGCTTTGCCGATGACGCCACCATCACCTGGAGCCCGGACACGCTGCGGGGCTTGCTGCACAAGCAGCTGGCAGGAGAGCGGGTCATCGTCGTCTCCAACCGTGAGCCATACTTCCATCTCCGCAAAGGCGACCGGGTAGAAGTGCACCGTCCGGCCAGCGGCCTGGTCACTGCGGTAGAGCCAGTCATGCGGGCCTGCTCCGGCACCTGGGTCGCCCACGGCAGCGGCTCGGCGGATCGTGAAACCGTGGACCGCCACGACCGGGTGCGGGTACCGCCCGACAAACCGGAGTACACCCTGCGCCGCATCTGGCTGACGGAGGAGGAGGAAAAAGGGTACTACTACGGCTTCGCCAATGAAGGACTCTGGCCGCTTTGCCATATCGCCCATGTCCGTCCGGTGTTCCGCACCAGTGACTGGGAGCAGTATGTACGCATCAACCAGCGCTTTGCCGACGCAGTGGTCAGGGAGGCTGACAGTGAGGACCCGGTAGTACTGGTTCAGGACTACCATTTCGCCCTGCTGCCGGGAATGATCCGGAAAGCGCTCCCCAAGGCAACCATCATTACCTTCTGGCATATCCCCTGGCCAAACCCTGAATCCTTCGGCATCTGCCCTTGGCGCAAGGAGTTGCTGACCGGGATGCTTGGCAGCACCATTCTCGGTTTTCACACCCCCTACCACTGCAAGAACTTTCTGGAAACGGTGGACCGCTATCTGGAAACGCGCATCGAGCATGAGTCCTCAACCGTGTTCCGGCGCGGACAATTGACCATGGTGGAGAGCTATCCGATCTCGATCCAGTGGCCACCTCCATGGCAGGGAACGCTGCCGCCGGTGGAGCAGACACGGGAAGAAATCCTGCATGAACTTGGCCTCCCCCCGGATCACCTCCTGGGTATCGGTGTTGACCGGATGGATTACACCAAAGGGATACCCGAGCGGTTTGCCGCGGTGGAGCGGATGTTTGAATTACACCCGGAAATGGCGGGACGCTTCACCTTTGTTCAGATTGCCGCGCCGAGCCGTTCGGTACTGGAGGAATACCAGACCTTTGCCAATCGCGTCCACGGAATGGCGGAACGGATCAACGCCCGCTTCGCCCGTAACGGAAGTCCGGCTATTATTCTCAAGGCCGAGCACCATGAGCCAGAGGAAGTCAACCGCTACTATCGTGCGGCACAGGTCTGCATGGTTACCAGTCTGCATGATGGCATGAATCTGGTGGCAAAGGAGTATGTGGCCGCCCGGGAGGATGAACAGGGGGTGCTGGTTTTGAGTCAGTTCACCGGGGCTGCCCACGAACTGCACGAAGCTCTGATCGTCAACCCGTATCATGTGGAACAGACGGCCGAAGCTTTGTACCAGGCACTAACCATGCCCGAGTATGAACAAAAGGAACGGATGCGAAGCATGCGCGCCCTGGTTCGTGATTTTAACGTCTATCGCTGGGCCGGTCGGATGCTGCTGGATGCCGCCAGAGTACGACAGAGGGAGAGACTGGCCATGAGAATCGGGAGAGAGCAGTAATGGCACAATCACTATTCAGTTCTGACGGGCTTGTTGCTCTTGCCCGCTACGTCGCACCTGACACCCTGTTTGCCTTCGATCTCGACGGTACTTTGGCGCCAATAGTTGACGACTACGCAGCGGCCAAAGTTGAAGAACCGATGAGGACCACGCTGGATCGACTTATTAACCTCGCGAAAGTTGCCGTAATTACCGGAAGATCCAGGAAGGATGCCTTGGGAATACTTGGGCTTGAACCGCATCTGCTGATTGGTAATCATGGCGCCGAATGGCCGTCTGGTGACACCAGTCGGGATTGGGGGCATGTCCGATGCAGCCTGAAATGGCAAGAACAACTCCATGACAAACTATTTAGTGTTCAAGGGATTGAAATCGAATTCAAGGGGGAATCCATATCGCTGCATTACCGTAAAGCAGATGATCCTGAGCAGGCAGCTGCCCAGCTTACTGCCGAGATTTCAAAACTTGATCCAAAGCCGAGGATTATCGGGGGGAAATTTGTCATCAATCTGTTGCCGGTTGAAGCATTCACCAAAGGTGAAGCCCTTGTTGCCGCTATGTATTCATTCAATGTAAAACGGGCGATTTATGTCGGCGATGATGTTACTGATGAGGAAATATTTCAGTTGAAAGGTATTGATCTTTTTGGCATCCATATCGGCAATGGGACCCAAACTGCTGCTCAATATTATGTGAGCAAACAGTCGGAACTACTTGGCGTTCTCAATTCTATGGTGGGGATTTTGGAATTGCATCAGGAAGATTTTCACTTCAGAGACATCAGCTGAAATATCAATCAGTGGCTTGGATACGCAACATTCATCACTAAACACCTAAGCACCTGATTCTGATATTGTTCATGGAGCGAAAGGGCAACGAATTGAAAATTATCAAGGACTTTTACGAGCGGGAATCTTCAGTCGGCATAATTCTCATTATGGTGACGGTACTCGCCTTGTTGCTGAAAAATTCTCCATTTGCCGAGACGTATAACCTCTTTCTGTACACTCCGGTGGAAATCAGGTTCGGAGCACTGGATATTGCCAAGCCGCTGCTGCTCTGGATTAACGATGGCCTCATGGCAGTGTTTTTTCTGCTGGTGGGTCTGGAGGTAAAACGTGAGATTCTCTACGGTAGTCTTTCTTCGTGGTCGCAGGCAGCATTGCCAGTTATCGCTGCGCTCGGCGGCATGACCGTCCCGGCACTCATATACATCGGATTCAATCGAAATCAGCCGATTGCCCTCCAGGGATGGGCAATCCCCACAGCAACGGATATTGCCTTTGCCCTGGGAGTCTTATCCCTGCTTGGCAAGCGTGTGCCAACGTCACTGAAGATATTCCTCCTGGCTCTGGCAATCATCGATGACCTTGGCGCCATCGTCATAATCGCGCTGTTTTTCACCGCCGAACTCTCGCACGTCTCCATGGCGATTGCCTCCGTAACACTGGTCCTGCTCTTTATCGTCAATCGAGTTAGTGTCACGCGCCAGGCAGCCTATATCCTGTTAGGATCTGTGCTCTGGGTCAGTGTGCTCAAATCAGGGGTCCATGCTACCCTGGCAGGAGTCGCCCTCGCGTTCATGATACCCATGGAAGCGAAAGAAATAGACGGGACCAGAGTATCGCTCGCCGAACGCCTTGAGCACGACTTGCACCCCTGGGTTTCTTTTTTGATTCTGCCACTTTTCGCCTTTGTTAATGCAGGTATTGACTTGCGGGGATTATCGATCAGGGAGATTTTCGACCCGGTGCCCATGGGGATAATGTGCGGCTTGTTCTTCGGAAAGCAGATCGGGGTATTTGTGTTCAGTTGGGTCGCAATCCGACTTAAACTTGCCGTATTGCCGCACGGCGTCACGTGGTCACAGTTCTATGGTGTTGCCATAATGACGGGGATCGGATTTACCATGAGCCTGTTCATCGATTCACTAGCGTTTGTCGATGACAAAATTTACCAGTATGCCGATAAACTGGCAGTTCTACTAGGTTCATTGGTGTCGGGTGTTATGGGATACTTGGTTCTTAGATACAACAGGCATAATCGAGCGTCTTAGAACTACAAAGATTTCCTGTCCAAACTCCGATACTGAATCGCCTCAGCCAGGTGTTGTTCCCTGACATATTCAGATCCTTCAAGATCGGCAATCGTACGAGCCACCTTCAGAATCCTGGTATATGCCCTAGCCGAAAAGCCGAGCCGTTCCGTTACCATTTCCAGCAGGCGGTGTCCAGCAGCATCGGGTTCACAGAATTTCCGTATCTGCCGGGGATTCATGTGTGCGTTGAAGTGGACCTTGGTTCCCTTGAAACGCTCAAGCTGAATACCCCGTGCCGCTTCGACACGCTTTGCGATGACTGCCGAACTCTCGCCTTCGGACTGCTCTGCCAACTCACGGTATTTTACAGCAGGAACTTCGATGTGGATGTCGATCCGATCCATGAGCGGACCGGAGATACGGGAGCGATATTGGATTAGTTCACGCATGGTGCATGTACAACTATCTGGATTTGCAGGGTTCCCTGAGCACTTGCAGGGGTGTGTGCACCTTTCTCTACTATTCTGACTCAAGACGGCACTTGTTCTCAATTCAAATTCCCCTCGAAAAACAACCTGTTCCCGGTTATCCCGAATTCCCAATCACAGTTGGTGAACACATCCGCAAGAAACGGATGGATCTCGGTCTCCTCCAGAGAGAAGTAGCAGAGATCATCGGCGTCACCGAATCCTCTATCTGGAACTGGGAGCATGGCACCGAACCAGAACTGCAATATAATCCAAGAATTATCAAATTTCTAGGTTATATTCCGTTCGACTGCCCGGATGACACTGTGGGGCGGCTTGCGTGGTATAAGAGAGCTATGGGAATGAACCTGGATCATCTGGGTGAAGCTATGGGCCGTGATCCTGAACAATTATCTGACTGGCTGAGTGGAAGACATAATCCATTTCTGAAGAACCGGGAGAAGATAGAGCAGTATCTGAAAAATCAAGAAACCTTCCTTCTGCCAGAGAAGAAATAGTTGATTGTTTCTTCCGCAAAGGGAAGCTTTTCATAATTGGAACTTCCGGTACAACCCTTCATCAAAAATCATCATTGACCTTTACCAGTCCACGAATCCGTTTGGGTAGCAGGGCCAGCTTATCATCGATGTGCCTGCCGAAGGTGTAACGAACTGAATTCTCCTCGTCGTTGAAAAGTTTCACTCCGACTATGTTGGCAACCTCAAACACCAGGCCGATTTCACATTTCGGATCGCCGCGCTCGATCTTCTGCAAGGTTCTTCTGGAAATCCCCGCCCGTCCGGACAGCTCTTCCTCGGTCATCTTGCGCTCTTTCCTTCCAAGCCGGATGAGCTTGCCCAGCAGTTCTGCTGCATCTCGGGTCTGACGGAGATATGTACGGTTCACAGGAGAGGCCATAAACCACCGTTAGGCTATTATCTTACTCATAATAATACTTATTGAGTACGATAGTAACCAAATGGTGGTAATTAAGTCAAATGCTATACATTCCACAGTTCGCTTTCGCTCTATCAACACAATTGAGGTTGCAGGACATTTTTCAGTTTTACTAACGCTCGCTCTTCAATCTGACGTACCCGCTCACGTGAAATGGAAAAGTGGTCCGCAATATCTTGAAGTGTTAGAGGATCATCATTGGTGATCCTGTGTTCAACAATATATTTCTCTTTTTCGTTCAACCCCTGCAGGGCATGGGCAATTGCTTTCTTCAGTGAATGCTCCTGCTGATACTCACCGAGCATTTCTTCCTGATTCATCCGGTCGTCAGCAATAGTCTCAAGTATCGTCAGGCCATCGCCCTCAATGATTTCCTCATTGAGAGAAACTTCTCCTTTAAGCCGCTGCTCCATTTCTACGACTTCATGATCTGGTACGTGGAGCATACTGGAAACTTCAAATGCGTCGCTATCCCTGCCGGTTAACTTAAGTAGTGCTTCCTTGGTTTTGCGCAACCCATAAAACAATTTTCTTTGTGCTTGCGTAGTACCAATTTTTACCAGGCTCCAAGCGGAAACAATGTAGTTTTGAATGTAAGCACGAATCCACCATACGGCATAAGAAATCAATCGAACCCCTCTATATGGATTGAATTTACGAACCGCCATCATGAGCCCAATATTGCCCTCCTGAATCAGATCGAGCATTTTCAGGCCGTAATGACGGTATTCGGAAGCGACTTTAACCACATAGCGAAGATTGGAAGTAATGAGGGTATGAGCAGCCTCCAGATCCTTTTCCTCAAAGAACTTGACGGCGTAGTCCCTCTCTTCATCTTCTGTAAGTAAATTGAATTTGCGGATTTCGGAAAGATAGAGGGTAAGACTGTCGGAAATGATTGGCAGATTGGTAACCATGACGCACCTCCTGAAAACTTGTATCATGATTAGCACTCTATGGTGCTGACTGCTAAAAATGTAGCAAATATTTTTAGCAGTTTCAAGTAGAAAATCAATATAAGCTACATAATATCAGCGTGTTAACCTTACTAAAAAAACATCTCTTCCCCCCTTGATTTTTTGAAAACAGGAATTATTTATTGATCAGAAAGTCACACATCGAAAGGAGGTAATCCACATGGCAACCTGGGATGTATTCAAAGAACTGGACACACTGAGAAGGGAGATCGATGAAGCTTTTCGTGGCGCTGGTTACAGCCGTCCATTTGGCCCGACATTCCTTTCGCCGGTAACAACCCGCCGCTTCCCGCTGGTTAACTTCAGCGAGGACGAAGGGCATGTCTATATTGAGGCACTGGTTCCCGGCGTAGATCCAAAGGATGTCGATCTGTCCGTACTACGGAACACTGTCACCATTAGTGGCGAGCGCAAACCGTTTGTCGAAACGGAAGGCCAGATCGTGCATCGCTCGGAACTCGGCTCCGGCAAGTTCTCCCGCACGTTGGAACTGCCGGTCGACATCGACCCTGAGAAGATTTCGGCCCAGTGCAAAGACGGTATCATGCAGATAACACTGGCCAAGGCAGAACATGCCAAGCCGAAAAAAATCGAAATCAGACTTTCGTAATCACACAGACCACTTGGAAAGGAGGTAATTATCATGGCAGCAAACAGCTTGACCGAAAGAAATGATGAACGGAATGTTCAGGCTCGTGAAGAAACACGGTCGAATGAGAAATATATCCGCCCGGCGGTGAATATCATCGAGACCGAAGAAGGACTTGTCCTTACCGCAGATATTCCCGGTGCATCCAAGGAAGCTCTCGATGTCAACGTCGAAAAAGGCATCCTGACCATCACTGCGCCGGCCCAGCATACCACGCAGGGAACCTCTGCATATCGTGAATTCGAACTGGCCAGTTACTACCGGCAGTTCACGATTCCTGAAAGCCTCGACCATGAAAAAGCAAAGGCAGAGTATGTCAACGGTATTCTGACCCTGAAGGTGCCTAAGGCGGAGGTCGCCAAACCAAAACGGATTTCCGTACAGGTCGGGTAAGGAAGGAGCATTAACGGGAGGTGATCACAATGTCTAACCTGTTGCCTGAAAGATGGAGTGAGGCGCTGGAGCGGGTTAACGACAAGATCGGCCATTTCCTGACCAAGGTGGCGCCATGGAAGAAACAGGAACAGTCACCTGAAAGGATAACAACCGATACCCTTCCAGCATTCCTGAAACTTGGTGGTCCGCTGTTGGACATGCATGAGACCCCTGAAGAACTGATTATCAGGGCAGAAGTACCGGGACTGAATAAAGATGACTTTTCAGTTGAGCTTGTCGGCAGGCGGTTAACAATACATGGTGATAAAAAAATCGTACGTGAAAAGAAAGGAGGTGATGGGTGCCTTATTTCAGAATGCAGGTACGGCAGTTTTTCGCGTAGTATCCAGTTGCCGTACGAGATAGATGAGAAGTTTATTTCGGCGGACCTCAAACACGGGGTTCTCACGATCCGGCTCCCAAAGCCGGAAAAGGCACAGCATACCCGCTATCGGGTGCCTGTCTCCTGAACCAGCAGATTGTACCGAGGGCCGCTTCAGCGGCCCTCACTATTTCAGCAGGGTAATAATGGCAGGTGAACGTTATGAACAACTACCAGGACTACTACAAGACACTCGGCGTCGAGAAAAAAGCAACTCAGGATGAAATCCAGCGGGCGTATCGCAAGCTGGCTCGTAAATACCATCCTGACATAAATAAGGAAAGCACTGCCGAGGAAAAGTTCAAACAGCTCAATGAAGCCTACGAGGTCCTGGGTGACCCGGACAAAAGAGCCAAGTATGATCAACTTGGCAGCGGTTGGAATGGGCAATTTTCCAATCAGAGCTATCAGGATGGCGAAAATGTCCGATACCATTTTTCCAATGCCGACCCGGGTCAGTTCAGTGACTTCTTCCAGAACCTGTTCGGTGGTGGCGGATGGAACTTCACGGAGGAGAGCACTTTTCCGGGTGGCGGAGTCAGGCGACGTCGAGGGCGCGACCATGAAACCGCCATCAACATATCATTGGCTGATGCCTATCATGGCGCAAAGAAGAGCATCGAACTGGAGCGGGCTGAACCGGGCGGTGACGGCAGGCCGACCAGAACCAGGCGCAGCTATGATATCACCATCCCCCAAGGAGTGACTGATGGCTCCTTGATCCGCCTGGCTAACCAAGGCGGGAGCGGGAGCGGTGGTGGAGATGCAGGAGACCTGTTTCTGCGGGTGAACATACTTCCCGATAGTCGCTTCACGCTCAACGGACACGACCTTGCCACTACCGTTGATATAGCTCCCTGGGAGGCTGCCCTGGGAGGGAAAGTCTTGGTGCCTACTGTCGATGGGCGCATTAACCTTTCCGTGCCCGCCGGCACCCAAAGCGGTCAGAGCCTGCGGGTGCGTGGAAAGGGAATGCCGGTCGCCCCGGGCAGGTTCGGCGACCTGCTGGTAAATGTCCGCATTGTTGTGCCACAGCATCTCACAGCCAGGGAGCGGCACCTCTTTGAAGAACTGGCAAAAGAATCACGATTTGAGCCGCGAAAGTAACTGAGGTACAGCCATGACAGTCCAACACTATGAAATTATTATCAGCAGAAAGCATGAACTGGTCTCCGTGCCGGGGATAACCATCCATGAGTTGAGCAGGCTGTGCGATTGTCACCTGACGGTGGCGAGACGGCTCTTCTCAATCGGCCTCATTGAACCGTTGACTGCCGGAGATACTCCGCTGTTTGATCAAAGCGCCGTGGTTCGGGCACGCAAAGCACTGCGACTGAAACGGGACCTGCGGCTCAATTTCGATGCCATTGCCCTGGTAATGGATTTACTTGACCGCATCGACGAACTGGAACGACGAATATAAGCAATACCCTGACAGGAGCTCAACCATGATACAGAAAACTGCCGATCCGTTCCTGCGCCGCCTGCGTTGGTTGACCATCGCCGTTATCACCGTACTGTTTGCCTGGCATGCCCTGTCATGGGCAGACCGGGCTTTCCAGAAAGAATCGGCAACCCCACGTGCGGTTACCGCCCGCGGCGATCTGGCTGCCGATGAGAAATCGACCATTGAACTGTTCGAGCGTTCACGAGATTCGGTCGTGTATATATCGACTTCGGAACGGGTCATGGACTTCTGGAGCCGCAACATCTTCACCATCCCCCGCGGGACCGGATCCGGGTTCATCTGGGACGACAAGGGGCATGTGGTCACCAACTACCACGTGATCGAAGGTGCCTCGGAAGCACGGGTCAGATTGTCGGACGGCAAAGAGTACAGAGCAAGCCTGGTGGGCGCAAGCCCCATGCACGATCTGGCTGTGCTGAAGATCGGCAGCAGCTTCAAAGGACATTCGCTGCCTGTAGGGACCTCGCACAATTTGAAAGTCGGCCAGAAGGTTTTCGCCATTGGCAACCCCTTCGGCCTAGACTGGACCCTGACAACCGGTGTTGTCTCGGCCCTGGACCGCTCGTTGAAGGGAGAAACGGGAAGCGTCATTGAGCATCTTATTCAAACTGATGCTGCCATCAATCCGGGCAACTCCGGAGGGCCGTTGCTTGATTCCGCCGGGCGGTTGATCGGCATTAATACCGCTATTTACAGCCCTTCAGGGGCGTCAGCAGGGGTTGGCTTTGCCGTGCCGGTGGATACGGTCAACCGGGTTGTGCCGCAATTGATCGGTCGCGGCAAGTACCTGCGTCCTTCCCTTGGCATCGAAATAGACCAGGACCTGAACGAGGTCATTACGTCACAGCTGGGTGTAAAAGGAGTGGTCGTACTCAGAGTTACCCCCGGTTCACCGGCTGCACGGGCCGGGCTCAAGGGGAGCAGGGTTGGCCGAGATGGTTCACTGACACCCGGAGACATTATATCCGCCGTGCAGGGCAAACAGGTAGAGACGATCCCCAAACTGCTGGCCCGGCTTGATGACTTCAAGGTAGGGGAAACCGTGACCATCACTATTCTCAGGGATGGTAAAAAACAGCAGCTAAGCATACAATTACAGACCGAATAACGGAACACAAGAAAGGCAACCATGCCCCAATCAATTGACGATCTCATACTGCGGATTAAAGAACTACAGGAAGAACTCGAAGTTGAGTTTAAGAAGAAACGGGACGAGTTTGAGTTCATCATCGAAAAGAAGCGGGTCCGTTTTGCCGAGGAGGTGGCGAGACAGCAGCGACGCCTGAAAATCGGCTGGTTCCGCTATCTGGTCAAGGCCAGACCGCTCAACATACTGACTGCACCGGTCATTTATGCCGGCTTCGTACCGTTCATCCTGCTGGATCTGTTTCTCTGGTTGTATCAGTCGATCTGCTTTCCGGTGTACCGAATCCCCAAGGTAAAGCGATCCGAGTATTTGGTCTTTGACCGTGAGGATCTTCCCTACCTGAATATTATTGAGAAGTTCAACTGTTTTTACTGTTCTTACGGTAACGGTCTGATGGCATACGGACGGGAAATCGCCGCCCGAACCGAGCAGTACTGGTGCCCGATCAAGCATGCCCGCCGAATCAAGGCTTCCCATGAGCACTATCCCCGGTTCTTTGAATATGGCGATGCGGAGAGTTGGCAGAAAGGGCTGGAACGGCTGCGTCGGCAATATCCGAAAGAAGATCCTGGCGTGAAAAAAGAGGTACGCTGACATGAATACTGCAAGCTACATCGTGAAATGTCCATCGTGCGGCACCGGCAACCGCATCCCGGCAGATAAAGAGGGGCTCAGGGGACATTGCGGCAGTTGCAAGACAACCCTGCCACCAATGTACTGTCATCCCCAGCAATTGACCGACCGGACGTTTGACTCATTCGTCAGTACTTATCCCGGTGCGGTACTGGCAGAGTTCTGGGCACCTACTTGACCGCATTGCCATACCTTCGCACCGGTGGTGCGAACCGTTGCTGAAAAGCTGGCTGGTCAGGCGGCTGTATTGCAGATCAATACCCAGGACAGCCCGGCGTTAGCAGCTCGCTTCGGTATCCGCGGCATACCGGCTATAGTACTGTTGAAACATGCCCGCGTTATCGATCAACTGCCTGGAGCGCAAACGCTCGATACCGTTCTGGCGTGGTTCCGACGAAAGACATAATGAATTAGATCAAGACACTTGATATGGTCCTTGACCCGGGACAACTTTCAGATTGGTTGAGTGGCCGCCACTACGCGTTCAGAAAGAACCTGGAAAAGATCGAGCTGCTTTTGGCAAGTCATAAAATGTTCTCCTCTTGAGAAAACATTACGAAATTCAGTTCTTTTGATGGATACTACACGTCCCACTCTCGCATTCATGCCGTTTCGGCAGATAAAGGCGAACGCGGGCAAACAGCCAGTAGCCAATGCGAGCTAATCGATTTACCACCGGTAACTGGATGATGCGCCCCATGATGCCATAGACTGTCGAGGCCGGGAACGCCTGCCAGATTGCCCAGAATGAGTCAACCCCTTTGAAAATCTGTCCGTCCTGATCAATCGCATGCAGTTGATGTATGAAATCGGCAATCGAGATTTGGTACGGAACCGCATCGAAATCAGGGCTGCTGATGTCTACTGCCACCAGCTTTTCACCATGATCTTTCCGCAGGTAGTGCTCAATCTCGGTAGCACAGACAATGCATGCCCCATCGTAGAATACTTTAAGAGGAAACCGTGGTGGTCTCATCAAATAAGGGGGCGCACTTCGGTAACCGTGAACCAGGCCGCGTGGGTGACAGCGGCACCGGTGCCGGGGCCGACGGTGGAGTCTGCGTTTTCCTTGATTTTTGCCAGCATGGGCCCGGACTCTTCTGTCTTTACCAGTTCCAAAGCCAGACGGACGCCACTGAAACCGGGACCTGAAGCCTTGAACAGGAATGAGGCCTGCGGATTCTCGGTAATATTCCGATAGGTCCGCCCCTCGGTCATTCCCCATACCATGGTTTGTTCATCTATGACATGCGGTCGGGCATAGATGGCCGTGTTGACACCGCCATTCTTTGATGCTGTGGCCATAATCCCCATGCCTTGCTGTTGGAACAGTTCGTTCAAGTTCATATCATCTCCTTGAAGACAATCTGGGTGTGTCATTCCGAAGCTATTGGAATCAATATCTCGTTCCGACGCAGGAACCAGAGTGTGAACGGTGGGTTGTAGCGTGCCCAGACCGGCTCGCCAATGACTTTCAGGTTGTTGGCTGTTATCCAGTTATCCAGTTCCTGCTTATATTGCAGAAATTTCTTCTCACTCCAGAATCCGGAATATCGAACAGCAGCCACCCGGCGGGCAGGAACCTGCCGCAGCTTAATATTTGGATCATCGGGAGTCGGCAGGTTTTCCATAGTATATGTAGCCGGCATCATAAAGCTCACAGCCCACTTTCCCTGTACACTCTGCTGACTGACAGGAGCGGTCATGGATATTTTCTCCCCCCTCTGTTCCTGCGAAACAGGAGCTGTCATAGCAATCTTGCCGCGTGATTTGTTATCACCGGAGATGTATCGAAAAAGCGGTCTGAAAGCCTTGCTACCGGCACTTTCCAGGTTTCCGTCAACAATGATTTCGGCGAGTACCTGAGGCGCGTACTCGCGCAGTTCGAAAATATCGTCGGTTTTAATAACCGTGTAGGGTGCTTCTTCGGTTGCCATAGCAGTAGTCGCTCCTGTGAGCAGCAGCAATAATATTGCAGTGATCAGTCCGAAAAGTCTCATTTACTGCTCCTTGCGCGGCAGTGTAAATAAGTGCAGGCGGTCTATATTTGCTGCTGGTTCAGAATGAATTTTCAATAAATACTTCTGCCAGCGGCAGCTTGCCCGTCCGGGGGAACGATTCCTGCGAGCGACTGCCCACCGCAATCATCATGCTGACGACATGGTCGTCTGGAAGATTGATCAGTTTCCCCACGGCATCGAAATCAAATCCGTCCATTGGACAGGAGTGCCACCCCTGTTCCTGCGCCAACAGCATGATGCTCATGGCGAGCAGTCCACATGAACGCATCGCTTCGTCCCGTTGTACCAGCGGTTTTTCTCGATAATATACATCAATTGCAGGTATGAGCATGTCTTGGTACATCTGCGGCGCTCCCGCCCAGTAACGTGCTGGTTCTTTTGCCCAGGCATTAAGATCAGCACAAAGGACAAACAGGAGGGATGCATCAGTGACCTTGTCCTGGTTCCAGGCAACTTCACGAATCTTCTGACGCAAAGCAGGGTCTTTGACATTAACAATACGCCAGTTCTGGATATTGAAAGCCGTTGGCGACAGCATGGCCTTTTCCAGCAGCTCAGTTACCTGCTGTTCGCTGATTGTAAATGCCGGGTCAAACATTTTCTCCGCGCGTCTTTCCTGTATTGCTGTTGATACATTCATGGTTATTCTCCTTTAAATTGTGGGTTTGATATGTTGAAGCTCTTGGAATCGTCTATGCGCCTTTATGTTGAAGAACTACATCATGCATTTCCGTAGTCAGTGTTTCTATCCGCTGACTCAACTCTTTCACGATTTCGGTCAATTGCGTATTTTGCTGGAGCAGTTCCATTATCTGCTCGGATTGCTGTGCAGCCAATGCTTGTCGCTGCTCAGCAGCCAATGCAAGGGCCTCCCGATGTTGTGCGTCGGCATCTGCATGTGCCTTATCTCGATCAGCCTGCCGTGTCTGAGCAAGCAGGATGAGAGGTGCAGCATAAGCTGCTTGGAGACTGAAGGCAAGGTTGAGCAAGATAAACGGGTAAACATCGAATTTGGTATATCCGGCAACGTTTAACCCGATCCAGATGGCTACAATAACCGTCTGCGCAACAAGGAAAACCGGTGTTCCAAAAAAACGCGCAAATCCTTCCGCCTTAAGGGCAAACCAGTCATTCCCGAAGACAGTACCAAGATGAACATGAGGGAGATGGAAGCGGAAGTAATCATTAGGTACATTTGAGACCGGGACGGGAGCCGGTATTTTTGATTCTGCTATCATATCATCTCCTCAATGGTTCAGATTCTTTTGCAAAAACTACAATGTTTCATGATGTTTTCTTCTCGCGGTCCTTGATAAGTACAAACAGCAGGTAGGATACAACACCAAGATTTATAACAAGAACAGTGATTCTCGGCCATGTAACTTTAATAGCCACCTCATAGATCTCGACTGGAATGTACATACCTCCGGTGAGGACGGCAAACCACTCGGCCCAGGTCTTTCTCAGCCAAAGTCCAGCCGCTTCAATCATGCGCACAATAAAGTACATTGCAGCAGCAAGAGCCATGCTCCAGAGTTTGGTATCGTCTATATGTTCCATCAGGTCGAGAAAGATTCGCGGATAATGGCTGGCAGGATTAAGGTGAAAGTGTTTTACCAGATGCATGGCGGCTTCATTGATGTCCTTGTGGATGTAGGTCAATAACTCGAAACCCACAAGGAGAACCAGTAGCCCCTTTGCTCCTTCAAAGAGCGCAACAACGTGCAGCCCGCGTGCGTGTGACTGTTTGCTAAGCTGTTTTGGGACTTTGGAGTGGCTCTTTTTCATTCGTATGTCTGCATAAAATCACTCCGCAGACCCAACTATTTTACAGGGTATAAGTTCATCCTCATTGAACGAGTAAACAGCACACATCCGGTGATAACCATCAGCAATAACGACTTTGCCAATGCGCTCGTCTCTCACCAGAAGTATTGGTGAGATTGATTTTCCGTTCTCGATCTTGTTTCGGTCTTTCTCCACATGGGAATTACTGACTCCAAGCAAAGACAGTCCCGATGCTCGAAAGATGTCTTTTGCTTTGAACTGAGCTAGCTGGGCACTCTTCAGGTTATTTACGATCATCTTAACTGTTGTGCCATTGTAGAGCAGCCCAAGGTAAGATTCTGCTGCCGGATAATTCTTGTCCTCAGGCTCTTGCAACCATTTGATCTTGATTTGTTTGACCATACTGATACCCCATACCTTACCCAATCCATACCCGTTTAGATGTCTGGATTATGATCGCGTTATCGCCGGTCACCGGTAAACCGTAGCAACATGAGAAAAAGGTTTATAAAATCAAGATACAGTGTCAATGCCCCGAGAATAGCAGGTTTTCTTCCTTCAGTTCCCTGAGCTGCCATTGCTTTGATTTTCCAGGTGTCATATGCAGTAAGACCTGTGAAAACAATCACGCCGATACCTGATATGACCCACGAGACCGCACTGCTGCCAACGAAGATGTTGACGACCGAGGCGATTACCACACCTATCAACCCCATGAACAGAAAACTTCCCCACGACGTGAGGTCACGTTTGGTCATAAATCCAAAGAGGCTCATTGCGCCAAACATCCCGGCAGTGGTAACAAAGGTGGATGTAATTGAGCTGGCAGTATAAGCCAGAGCCACGCTAGAAAGAGTGATTCCGTTTAGTGCGGAGTAGACAATGAATACTAAAGTCGCTGTTGATGCACTCATCTTGTTTATTGCACCTACAAGAGTGAATACCAGAGCCAGTTCTCCGATCATTATTCCGTAAAAGACAAGCCTGTTTCCCAATACGGCATTGAGTATTGCCGGTGAGGAGAGTGTGATGAGCGAAACAAAAGCTGTAATAGCCAATCCTGCTCCCATCCAGGCGTATACCTGTCGGATAAGAGAGTTTTGCCTTACAACTACCTGCGTTGCAGTACGTGGTTGCATGGTACTAAAGTCATTCATAATAAAGCTCCTCTTTTCAAGATTCTAGGGGCACGATCACGTCAGATCTCTAAAGTAAGATTGACTGTTGATCGACGCCTTGGGAAATATACTTTTCTTGGCTTGACATATAGAGTTAGTTTACCATTTCCAGCAATCCATTAGGTGATTGTTTCGGCTACTCAAATAACTGCGCCAAAGAACTTGCCAACTCCGGCGGTTAGTCCCATTGCAAGCACACCCCAAAATGCAACACGAATAGCACCCTTAGCAATGGGAGCACCACCGGCGTATGCTGCGGTAGCCCCCAAAATGGCTAGAGTAATCAGCGCGGTTGCAAATGAAACCTCGGTAACCAAGGCTTTAGGAGCGAGTATTACGGCCAGGATTGGAACAACTGCACCTACAACAAATGCAATTGCAGACGCAAGTGCTGCTTGAAGCGGTCGAGCCCGTAAAGTTTCTGTAATGCCAAGTTCGTCTCTGGCGTGAGCTCCAAGAGCATCTCCGGACATCAGTTTTTCTGCCACTTGGCGTGCCAAAGGTTGGTCGAGACCTCGGCTCACGTAAATTGAAGTGAGTTCAAGTAGTTCGTGTTCCGGCTGAAGTTCAAGTTCACGCTTTTCTCTGGCAATGTCAGCATGTTCAGTATCTGCCTGCGATTGAACCGAGACATACTCGCCTGCAGCCATTGACATTGCTCCAGCGACAAGACCGGCTATACCAGCAAGCAGAATGCTATTTTGTGATGCTCCGGAAGCTGCAACTCCAACGACAAGACTTGATACCGAAATTGTTCCGTCGTTAGCGCCAAGCACTGCTGCTCGAAGCCAACCTATTCTTTCTGACCTGTGAGATTCGCTGTGAAATTGTAGCATTAACAGAATCTCCTTGAGATCCAACTTACTACTGGACGGTCACTACAGACTGCTGATACATCCTCATCAATCACCCCATAAATCTAGACGATATCTTCATTCCTGAATCGCTTGAAAAGCAATGCTCCAAGAATAAGACAGTAAACAAGGACATTGATGAGTGGATAGATAGGTCCGAATCCATGGCTTGATTCGCTCTCGATCAACGAAGAGGCCAGCTGCTGAACTCCTAAGAGCTTCGGCCAGAAAAAATAAACTACTTTCCACCAGGTCAGGTCTGACTGTGGCTGGCCGACCGATTGCTGCACTATCGCCTGCCCTATCTGACTCTGGCTGGCAGCAGCTATGCCATCAGCTACAAAGCCGACGGCACCAACGCCAAGAACACAAAGAAAAGCGACAATGTCGGACATCATAAGCGACAAAAGAAGCACAGCAATAACCACAAAGAGCAGGTTGATCGAGCATAGCAGTGAGGCAACGAGGTATTCCGGCATGAAAACCTGCAAATTGATGGAGGTGATCAGGAAGACAATACTATGCAAGATGAGCATAAAAAGTGTCGATAAGACCCATAATCCGAGGATTTTTCCCATTACATACTGCCACCGCGCTATCGGTTTTGACAAAATGCACGCTTGCATCCCCTCATTTCGGTCACGCCTGAAGATTCGCATCGAAAGTAAGGCTGCTATGACCATCACACCAGCACCAATTACGTGGAAGGTCGCTTTCGATAATGTCCTGACTATGGTTCCGGCATCAAGAATCTGTCCGTTCACCATGTAATTACCTTGATAACAGCCACGAACAAGAAATACACAGAGTGCGCAGAATACGAACATGACGACGAAACTTCTCTGCTGCACTTCGTCGATAAGCGTATATTTTGTAATCCTTGTAATGGGGGGTAGTGATTTTGAAGTTTCCATGTCAACCTTTCACCAATCGAACAAACACATCTTCCAACGTCTCCCCGTCTTTTACAATGGAGGAAATTGTGTCTTTTACCAAGAGCTTGCCTCGGTTGATGATAGCTGCGGTATCACAGATTTTTTCAACTTCCGACAACAGGTGTGAATTTAAGAAAATAGTCATGCCTTGATCTTTAAGCGACTCCAGGAGTTGGCGTATTTCCCTGATACCAATGGGATCTAAACCAGAGGTGGGCTCATCAAGAATTAACAGTTTGGGATTTCCCATGAGTGCGGCGCCTAATCCGAACCGTTGGACCATGCCCTTGGAATATGTGCTAACCTTTGTATTCTCCCTGCCTTGCATTCCAATCAGCTCAACAATACGCCTACAGTGATCTGCAGCCTCGGACCGGTTCATATCCAATAGCTCAGCACAGCGTAGAAGGTAGTGCCACCCTGAAAGAAATGGTGGAACATGGTGGTTTTCAGCAAGATAACCGACCGATTGTCGGCATTCTGCCAGAGTACTTGGAATACCGCTTAAAGATAAGCTGCCCGATGTCGGCCGTGTAAAATCGAGCAGCATCTTAACGATGGTCGTTTTTCCGGCACCATTGGGTCCAAGCAGAGCAAAGCACTCACCTGGCTTTACCGTGAAGGAGACATCATCAACAGCCGTAAGCGATTCGTATCGTTTGGTAACATTTTTCAATTCAATCATATTATGGACTCATGAAATCTCAGAAAACTTTCCATCTGCAAGGTATTCGTGATTAATCTGGACGTTGTTCTCTATCAGTTGTTCGTACGGATCAGAAATCGCGGGAATGGTAACAGGCAATAAGTACGCTGACTATTAACCCAGTTCCTGGCATGATTCAGAGTAGACCTCCCCAACCTTTGGACACTCCACAGCACATGTTTCACACTCTCCCGGACAGGGTTCGATATGAACAAGGATATGGCTGTGAGCGAGGCAACTCTCGATATCAGCTGTAATCTGATGGGTAAGAGCGTGCCCCGCCTCCACGGTCATCTGTTTCGGAACTACCAGGTGCATGTCGATATGCCTGATATGGCCTGACTTGCGGGTGCGAAGCTTGTGGTATTCGATAATCCTGTTGGAGTATTTCTCCATCACTTCATGAATCAGGGACTCTTCATCGTCAGGCAGTTTTACGTCAAGGATATGGAAGAAGGCTGCCTTGGTTAAATCCCAGGCTGCCTTGATAATCATGAGTGCCACAACAATGGCAATAATCGGGTCGAGCATGGCGATGCCGGTAACTTTGATGGCAACTAAACCGCCAAGCACGCCAACCGACGTATAAACATCGGTCCTGAGATGCATGGCGTCAGCTTCCAGCGCAACGGAATCAGTCTTTATCGCTACATTGAGCAGATAGCGTGAGACAAAGTAGTTGGCTACTGCTGAAACAAGCATGACCAATGCGCCCAGTCCAAGGCTTTCGACCGCAATTGTTCCAGAGCGTAGTTTGTGTATCGCCTCCCAGATGATATAAAAAGCTGCACCGAAGATAAGCACCGCCTCGATCGTTCCTGCTACGTTCTCAATTTTCCCATGTCCAAAGCGGTGCTCGTCATCAGCAGGCTTTCCTGATTCCCGGACAGAAAACCAGGCGATAATTGCCGCTACGAGGTCAATTCCGGAATGAACTGCTTCGGAGATAACGCTGACCGACTGCATCATGATGCCGACAATCAGTTTGAGGATGATCAGTATGGAATTCGAGGTAATGGAGAATACGGCGGCCTTGCTTTTTGCTCGTTGTACTTCAGGTGATTGGATCATTGCTATACTCCGGCAGCGGTCATAATTTGTTTCAGTTTTTCCGTGGCTCCCTTGAGCAGTTCCTGAGCCTCGGCATTCTTCTTCCGGTACTCCAGAAGCGTCATCGGATTTTTGTCCGTGACAAAGCTTCTGATGGCATCGAACGATGCAGCGTATGTTTTGTAAGCAGCGATCAAGCCCGTTTTCGCATCATCCAGGATCTTCCTGGCTTCGGGCGGCAGGGCTTCCGGAATAGCCTTCTTTGCCAGAGATTCTCCGGCACGTAGACACTCAGACTTTGCTTTGTCGATGATGGAGGGGAGGTTGATGGATATCTCGCCCCCCTTGAGGACACTTTTCAGTTCATCTAGCGCCAGTTGAATAGCCTTGTCCGTGAGGTTTTCAATGCTCAAGACCTCTTTCTGAAATGCCATCAGCTTTTCTTTGTCGGCAGCAGATAGCGTGATAGCGGGGATCTGTTGCTGCGGCGCTGGCGCTTTTTCGGTTGAGCAGCCACATAGTGCCATAACTCCAATTACGAGAGCAACCAATACGATATTTTTCAAAATGTATCCTCCAGTAATAGTTCGTCTCAAGGGGAATTTTTCTCTTTCTTCCTACTGAACATCTTAAACAACTCGAACCAGACAATGCTCGATATGCCGGCAGACACACATATGACAACATCGAGCGGATGGATCACTGAGAACCTGAATACTTCTCGAAAAATAGGAATATTAAGCGCCATACCGAGGAAGATTACTGCACCGCCTGTTACCCACCAGAGAGCGGAATTCGGAGCCCCTAATATCCTGCCAATTGTGTTGCTCCAGGAACGGTTGGTCATCATCAGGCCAAGGTTGGCGATTATCAGGGTAGTGAATGCCAGGGTACGGGCCTCAAGTTCTCCATGCCCACGAACAAGACTGACGCCAAACACAATTAGAAGTACAACCAGGACACTCACACCTTGAAGTGTGCTTAACAACAAGACGCGCTTACTGAACAACGGTTCCTTTGGATCGCGGGGTGGCCTGTTCATCGCATCCATCTCCGCCGGTTCGACCTCGTACACTATAGAACAGGCAGGATCTATGATCAGATGGAGGAAAGCGATATGGATCGGCATGAACAACAGCGGCCACTTGAAAAGCACCGGAATGAGGGACATCCCGGCAATCGGAATATGTATGGCCAGAAGATAGGCCATAGCCTTCTTCAGGTTGTCAAAGATACGCCGCCCCATTTTTACGGCCCGGACGATGGAGGCAAAGTCATCGTCCAAGAGCACGAGATCGGACGCCTCGCGTGCTACGTCTGTCCCTCTGCCACCCATAGCGATACCGATATGAGCTGACTTAAGAGCCGGCGCATCGTTCACCCCGTCTCCAGTCATGGCAACAACCTCGCCATTGCTCTTCAATGCTTTCACCAGACGGAGCTTCTGTTCCGGTACAACTCTGGCGAAGATGTTGACTGTTCTGATCCTCTCCTGTAGATCCACTTCACTCATGTTTTCCAGTTCAGGACCGGTTATGACTTCATCCGGTTGAACAAGCCCGATCTGCCGTGCGATACTGCGCGCCGTGCCGGGATAGTCACCGGTGATCATCACCATTCTTATACCAGCACGGTAGCAATCCTGGAGTGCTGCAGCCACGGTTGGTCTGACCGGATCGGCCAATCCCACAAGCCCTAAAAACTCGAAGGTGAAGTCGTGTTGTTCACCCGGTAAACCTACTTCACGAAAGTACGATCGCGCTACTCCCAGTACCCTCAGGCCGTCATCAGCCATGCGGGTCACCGCCGTCATCATCTCCCTATGTTGGCTATCACTGAAATGGCAGAGGTCGGCAACCGCTTCCGGTGCGCCTTTGGCGGCGATAACGTACTCATTCCCCTCCGGAGCCCTCCAGACATGGGACATGGCAAGAAGTTCAGGAGATAACGGGTATTCCTTTTCAAGGCGCCAATCACCGTGGAGATGCTCGGTATGGGCGAGATACTCTTCGCCAAAATCCTTGATGGCCCGCTCCATCGGATCATAGGGATCGCGCTGGCTTGCGAGAATGCTGAATTCCACCAGATCGTGAAATGTATCAGGGGGTGGGTCATTGCGAAAGTCACCAATTTTGTACAAAGTCCCATCGGTGTTGAGCGCAGAGACTGACATCCGGTTCAACGTAAGGGTACCTGTCTTGTCCACGCACAGGACAGTCGCCGAACCGAGTGTTTCCACTACCGGTGCGCTGCGGGCAAGAACCTGAGTCCGGGAAAGTCGCCATGCCCCCAATGCCAGGAAGATTGTCAGGACCACCGGAAGCTCATTCGGCATGACCGCCATGGCCAGGGTGAGCCCCGCCAGTACCCCATCGAGCCAGGCACCGCGGGTGATCCCGTACACCAGAATAAGCAGTGCACAGAGCACGAAGACTGCCGTGGCAAGAATTTTTACCAGACGACCGGTTTCACGTTGCAGCAGGGTTTCTTCGCTGGTCACTGCTTGCAGGGCCTTGCCAATTTTGCCGATGGCGCTCTGTTGTCCGGTAGCAATCACGCGGGCAATTCCCTGTCCACGAACAACCAAAGTTCCCGAAAAAACAAATGGGAGATCATCTCCCCCTGGTTGCACTACAGGTGAAGTAGCATCGCCAGGCACCTTGCGTACCGCAATGGATTCGCCTGTCAGGAGCGATTCGTCTGTAGATAGACTCGTGCAGTCCAGCACCAGAGCATCAGCAGGAACCCTATCGCCTTCTGCTAGAACAATGATGTCACCTCGAACCACGTCTCGACCAGCAATCCGCTGCTGGGCACCATCGCGAATAACAAGGGCTCTTGGGCTGGAGAGATCACGGAGGGCCTCCAGAGCTCGTTCTGTCTTTCTTTCCTGATACAGGGTTATGCCCATGACGAAAAAGACAAATGCCAGAAGCATCATCGCTTCCTGCATATCCCCCACCAGCAGATAGATTGCGCCACAAGCCACCAACAACAGGAACATCGGCTCACGCATTACGTCGAGGGCTATTTGAAAGTTCCCACGTTGCTTTGAAGACGGAAGTTCGTTGTGGCCTTCTTCCCCAAGAATTTTGGCGGCATCCTGTAAGGTTAGACCAACATGTTCATGTATTTCAGGTTTTCGAGCCATAACTGCCACCTTTTTACGGAGAGAGGAGATATCCCCTCTCTCCGAGACTGATATCAGTCGAACAAATCTGACAGCCAGGACTTTTTCTTGTATTGGCCGTTATGACCATAGCCATGATCATCATGATGTTTTCCATACTGCTGCTGAATGTCGCCGGAGTAGTATTTTTGAGGTTCCAATTGTGTATGAGTTGGTGTTTGTGTAGTTGACCGTTCGATGATTTTATCCAGTTCTCCCCTGTCGAGCCAGACACCACGACATTCTGGGCAAAAATCAATTTCTACTCCCTGGCGTTCGGCAATTTTAAGGTCTATTCCTGTGCAAATCGGGCATTTCATAACGATTTCTCCCTATGATTTTGTTCGTTATTGGTTTTAGCGTTGCTAGTAGAGCGTTGTATGCGATCCCTTACAATGTGAAGCATTCTCCTGGCCCAGGCAAACTCGGTGGCAAGAATTCCCAATGCAAGAGGAATTACGACAACTGCCGGACCGGGCAGAACTATCATGGCAATACCAATTATAAGAATGGTAATGCCGACAACTGCCACGAGAAGACGCTTCAGCTTTTTAAGCGACCATTGCTTCATGATAAAGAATGCTCTTGTTTTTGGTAATTACAATGAATTCGATGCAGCCTGAGCCACAAGCGGTAAAGTCAGGCGTGGTTCTGCGGGGGGACAAATATCCTGTCTAATAGACGTGGCAGAGCAAGTTGAGGTTCATATAGGGATGTTCGCTCGATAATTACTTGGGAGATTATTTTCGGCACGATGTCGGCCAATATTTGACCGGCGCAACAACAGGTTGTTTCACAATCATCAGCATCATGATTTACGGGACATTCATGATCTTGGTCAGTAGTCAGATACTCACATGTATCTTTATGGGCCAGTTCGCCAATAGATGAACAAGGATGTGCCAGACATTCCACAGGAAGTATGAGATACAGAACGATCAATATGATGGATACAATCTTCATGAAGTTCACCTAGATCTCAAATTCCAATACACCAAACTATCTACGAACGTCCTATCTAAAATGTTTTATTTATATCATCAATGTACATTTTTAGATAGATATGACTATACACTATGGCGAAATCATTACGAATAATTATGTTCCAACTGCATGATGTCCCGGTATGGAACAATGCCATGAATAGTATCCTCTTCATCAAGCACCGGCAACGCTGAAAAGCCATAACGCTTGAACTTCTCCTCGGCATCGGCAATGGAGTCGTTGCAATCCAGGCTGATGACCTGGGTCGTCATTATCTCGGACAAAGGCGTACTTTGCTTGGCCATAAGAAGCTCAGGCAGGCTGACAACGCCTTTGAGCTTGTTGTCATGATCAACGACGAAGACATAGTCGAGAACATCAGACTCTTGGCTGACCGTGCGATAAGCAGCAATGACCAGGTCGGTATGAACATCAGGGAGGAACCTGATATAGGCATTGGTCGTCAGGTTAGTAATGGTATTAACCTGATTTTCCAGAAGCGCTTCGATCTTCTCTGTTTCGTCATGCTCCATCAGGTCGAGAATCTCTTCCGCTTGGTCAGTCGGCAATACCGAGAGAACATCAGCCGCCTGAGCGGGGGTCATTTCATCTATGAGGTCGGCGACCCGCTCTTTGTTCATGGAAGAAATCAGAATGCGCTGTACCCGTGGTTCCATTTCCTCCAGGGTGTCCGATGCCTGATCCGTTTCAAGTTCATTAAAAATGGCAAGGCGCTGTTCTTCAGAAAGTTCTTCCAGGATATCTGCCAAATCCACCGGATGGATGTCCGGCAGAGCCTCCTTAAGAATTTTGAGTTGCACATTCCCCTTGAAACTGCCTATTTTCTCCGGAAGACGCTGGACATAGGTCCAAGGGATGGTCTCCTTCTTGAACATCTCAGCAAGGTGATATACGAATTGGGCCACATACCGCAGGCCAAGCCGTTTCAGCAGTCCATATCGGCTGAAGTCAACATCGGTAGCGTAAAGGCGGGCATTCCGCAGTAACAGCTTTACATCGTAGACCACGTCGATTTCGTTGCCATCAAGGTCAATCACCTTCTTGTCCAGAATATGGTCCTTGAGCAGAACCTGATTATCTTCTGGTTCAGCTTCGAATGCCTCCAGGTTCTGTAGGGAGAGCTCAATTCCGTCCCGTTTCAATTCATCGATTCTAGCAAGTGGCACCATCAATGACTTGTACCCGAAGGGACGGCTCACGATAACGTGAGTCACTTCGGCAACTTTCTCGTGCTCTACGATTAGCAGGTCATCGAGCTTGCCGATTTTTTTGCCCTGATTGCATACCGGGATGCCGGTCAGATCACTCAGGAAGAATATATGATCGTTCTGAATATTTTTCATATGGTTCATGGCGCACCTCGCTTTCACAGGAGAGTAATGAACTTGTACAAAAGCAGCCCGACCAGCAGAACGAGGTACAAGCGTAAAAACAGCAAGGAGCCTTTCACCCAGCCTGACATCTCGACATTCGGTTTTGAATATTTTTGATTGATCTCACGCACCTTGGCGAAATTATGGGAAAAGAAATCTCTGATCATGGCTAATTGCCTCCTATTTTAACAAGTTCGGGAACAGCGTGCTGACCGCGTAGAGGGTCGAGAGAATAACAATCGCCACCACGATGCTACAGGTAACGATATTCTGCCACAGCGTATTGGTATATTCTCCCATTGTCTTCTTGTTGTTCAGCAGCAGGATCAGGAAGACCAGTGCAGCCGGCAGCAGGGTCACCGCGATGACCTGCACGAACAGGGTAATCAGCACCAGCGGTGCTTTGGGAATCAGTACCACCAGTCCGGCTGTGATGAGGGTCAGGAAATAGTTAGCGTAAAACCATGGCGCTTCGCGGATCTTGTTGTTAAGCGAGTGCGCCCAGCCGAAAACTTCGCCAAAAGCCCATGAACTGGCCAGTGAGATGCAGATCGCTCCCAGCAGGCCGGCGTCAAAAAGGCCGATGGCCATGAAAGTACCGGCATATTTCTGGCTCTTCATCAGCATGATCGAAGCTTGGGCGGCATCGTCGATATTGACGCCGGGCAGAATGGTACCGGTTACTATCACAATAAAGATCGCTACCACCACGGTAAGAAACGACCCGACTAGGGTATCCAGTTTGCCCCAAGGGATGTCCTTTTCCCTTGTTCCTTTATCAACCACAGCACTCTGCTGGAAGAAGAGCATCCAAGGAGCAATGGTGGTGCCGATGTTGGCCATCAGGAAGAAGAAGAGTTCATTGGTGAAGCCTCCTGGCGGTATATGGGGCACGAAGCCGGTCTGAATGATGTCATGCACAGACGGTTGGACCATGAAGGCACCGGGGATATAGATCAGGTTGACCGCGCAGAAGGCCAGGGCAATCTTCTCCCATGTCCAGTAGCGTCCATTTAGAACCATAATACCCATCAGGACGCAGACTCCAAGTACTGTTAGCCAGGGAGGGACGCCAAAGATTCTGAGCGCAGAAGTCATGCCGATAAACTCGGTGACCAGGGTCAGCCAATTGACAATCATTAGATCGATCAATGAGAACCAGCCCCAGAAGGCGCCGAAACCGGCGAAGATTGCTTCGCCGTGACCCCGCTTGGTGACTGCCCCCAGTCGGACTGTCATCTCCTGAACGTAGTAGGCGACTGGTATCAGGATAAGCAGAAACCAGATCAGGTGGTAGCCGTACTTGGCGCCGGTAGCGGCATACGTTGTTATGCCGCCGGCGTCATTATCGGCTACCATGACGACAATGCCAGGTCCGGAGATGATAAAAAAGAGCTTAATAGCCTTCCAAATACGACGGAATTCGTAGTAGAGCTTTGAAATACTGAGCACGTGAAACCTCCTTCAGCCAGAAGTTGCGCAGAATTTGTTAAACCGCGAACCAATATTGTTGATCAATTTTGAATCAATCTGCAGACGCGATTAGGCTTGGGGAGAGAGAACGATAATGAGGAAGTCTCTCCGCTGGCCGATAGATGCATGGCCCAGCGGAAAAACCTGAAGAAAGAGTCTTGAGGAAGTTACCGACTGGGTATCGATGCGATTGAATTCTTACTATGACTGTCCAATTTGGATAACCACCACCCTTCGCTTTTGACATGGGACAACAAAAAAGGCCACGGAAAACCGTGGCCTGATACATAACGTGCCATGATTCCCCTCTCGTAGGTTTTCGGCAGTGCACAACGTAGGTCGGTTGACCAGCTACCTTAAGTCAAGCCTTAATCCGGCAAGACCTGGTCTACCCATTGGCGTCTTTCGACGTTTCCGGGCAGTAGCCTGTGTTTGTGCAAACGCCTCATGCTAACGAGGAATTCAACCCTTTCCACATACGCCTTCATAAATAGTATGTCAAGAATTTTGTATCCACACCACTGACACGTTGACTCTTGCTCTCATCTCACATATATCCGTTGGTGAAATAATGAGGTGACCATGAAACGTGTCAAATTGGAACACAAAAACTCACAACTGATGTCAAAGCGTGATTTTATAATCCGTATGGGGTGGTATGGTTTTTTCGGGTGTCTGTTTTTGGTGTTTTCGTTAGGTGTCGGGACGGTTGGATATCATATAACGGCGAATCTGGGCTGGATAGATTCCTTTTTGAACGCATCGATGATCCTGACCGGTATGGGACCAGTTGATAAACTTGAAACCGATACAGCTAAGCTTTTTGCAGCTTTTTACTCAATCTTCAGCGGAGTGGCTTTCCTGACTTTTTGCGGAGTTCTATTTACCCCGGTCTATCATCGGTTTATACACAAGTTTCATCTTGATCTGGGGGATAAGAACCTTTGAATGGGAACTGACTGGATCATTGAGGAAAGTTGGAAAGCTTCACACTCAGTCGGAGTGTAACAGCCTGTTATTTAAGGACTACCCGGCAAATTCAGGGGTGTGTTAACCTTTCTCTACTATACCCACTTAAAACGGCACTCGTTCTCAATTCAAATTCCTCTCGAAAAACAGCAGCTTCCCGGTTATCCAGAATTCCCCATCACAGTCGGTGAACACATCCGCAAGAAACGCATGGATGTTGGCCTCCTCCAGAGAGAAGTCGCAGAGATCATCGGAGTCACCGAATCATCTATCTGGAACTGGGAACATGGCACCGAACCGGAACTGCAATATAATCCAAGTATTATCAAATTTCTAGGTTATATTCCGTTCGACTGTCCGGATGATACTATTGGACGGCTTGCATGGTATAGGAGAGTGCAAGGGCTTACAGTGGTAGCACTGGGAAATCAGATGAAAATTCACCCTGATCAGCTGTACGAATGGTTGAGTGCGACGAGGAAGCCGTTCAATAAGAGCCTTCAGAGGATTGAGCGGTTTCTGGAAAGTCAGTAAGTGATCGCCAAAATAATAACCTGCATGTGCTGTCAGAAATCATCATTTATCTTTACCGGCCTGCGAATCCACTTGGGCAGCAGGGCGAGCTTATCGTCAAAGTGTCTCCCGAAAGTATATCGGTTCGAATTCTCTTCGTCGCTGAAGAGCTTCACCACAACCAGGTTGGCGACTTCTATGCGTCAGACAAGCGAGTTCTCTCCAAGCCTACACGGCAAAAAGATCATTTGCTGATTAGAAAAGGAAAGCCTATCTGTTTAGCAGTTTTTTGACTACGGTCAAGCAAATGTCACTAAACGAAGTATAATGTAAGGTTACACAGTTATAAATCTATCAGTCAAATCAATTAAACAACAAACCAAAGGAGAATAAAAAAGATGAGTATGTTCTGTAATCAATGCGAGCAGGCAGCAAACGGCACCGGCTGTAACATTTCCGGTGTCTGCGGTAAGAAACCCGATGTAGCGGCCCTGCAGGATCACCTGTTGTACGGTCTCAAATCTCTGGCCCTCTACGCTGTCAAGCTCGGCCGCAATGCCGAGATCGATCGTTTCACCATCGAGGGGCTCTTCAGCACCGTCACTAACGTTGACTTTGAAGCAGCCCGCATTGGCGACCTGATCAAGCGTTGCTACGAGTTGAAAGAGAAGGCCAAAACCGCTGCCGGTGTAACTATCACTGGTCCGGTAGCTGACTGGAAGCCGGCCGATGATCTGGCTGGTATGGTTGCGCAGGGCGAAGCCCACGGCCTTAGTACCCTGCATGTCAACGAAGACATTCGTTCAGTCATCGAAATTTTGACGCTGGGTCTCAAAGGCATGGCAGCCTATATGGATCACGCCATGATCCTGGGCAAGACAGATGATGAAGTCATGGCATTTTTCCAGAAAGCATTGGCAGCAACCACCGACGCCAACCTGGGTCTAATGGATTTTGTTGGTCTTTCAATGGAGTGCGGCAAGCAGAACCTGACCGTCATGGGACTCCTGAATACCGCCCATACCGACGCCTATGGCCACCCGGTCCCGACTCAGGTACAATTGGGCACCAAGGCCGGCAAGGCAATTCTGGTATCCGGCCACGACCTGAAGATGATGGAGGAGATCCTTAAACAGACTGAAGGCAAGGGGGTCAATGTCTATACCCATGGCGAGATGCTGCCGGCTCACGGCTATCCCGGCCTGAAAAAATACAGCCATCTGGTTGGTAACTACGGCGGCGCATGGCAGGATCAGGCCAAGGAATTCGCCAATTTCCCCGGTGCCATTATTTTTAACACCAACTGCATCCAGAAACCGGCCGAATCCTACACCGACCGTCTCTACACCTGGGGCCTGGTGGCATGGCCCGGTGTCAAGCACATCGACGGCTGGGACTTTACTCCTGTCATCAACAAAGCACTGGAGTGCCCGGCCCTGCCGGAAAATCCGGGCCAAGAGATCCTGACCGGTTTCGGCCATAACGCCGTCCTGGGTGTGGCTGACAAAGTAATTGCCGCGGTCAAGTCCGGTGCCATCAAGCACTTCTTCCTGGTTGGCGGCTGCGACGGCGCCAAGTCCGGCCGCAACTACTACACCGAGTTTGCCGAGAAGGCTCCCAAGGACACCGTTATACTGACACTGGCCTGCGGTAAGTACCGCTTCAACAAACTGGAGTTCGGCGATATCGGCGGAATCCCACGCTTGTTGGATGTTGGCCAGTGCAATGACGCCTACTCCGCTATCCAGATTGCCGTAGCCCTGGCAGGTGCCTTCGAGTGCGGCGTCAACGACCTGCCGCTCTCCATGGTGTTGTCCTGGTACGAGCAGAAGGCGGTTGTCATTCTGCTGACCCTGTTCCACCTCGGCATCAAGAACATCAAGCTCGGGCCGACACTGCCGGCCTTCATCACCCCCAACGTCCTCAACTTCCTGGTTGAAAACTTCAACGTCGGACCGATCACCACGGTTGATGCCGACATGAAGGCCATGCTGGGATAACACTTTCCAAATAACACCGTTGAATAATGAGCGCCTCGCGGGTCCCCGTGGGGCGCTCATCTTTTTTTGTGTACTACACTAGTTTATGTTCTTTTATTGATGTGGGTCAAAATACAAACATAGCCATCGGTGTATCATTTAATCATTGGGACATACGACAAGTCACAAATTGGAGGAAATATGGACAGGATATTGATTCAAGCAGTTAATAATGCTCCGGATGCAATCCTCATTTCAGACCGGGAAGGAATTATCAGCTATTGGAACAGCGGAGCAGAGCAAATGTTTGGACACACGGCAGCTGAAGCTGTTGGTCAATCACTTGATCTGATTATTCCTGAAAATCTGCGGGGCCGCCACTGGGATGGCTATCACCGGGTAATGGCATCTGGAGAGACGAAATATAAGACAGGTCTCCTGTCATCACCTGGAATTCGTAAAGACGGATCCCGTGTTTCGCTAGAATTCAGCATGGTACTGCTGCACGACGAAGCAGGCCAATTGCAGGGCTGTGCATCGATCATGCGGGATGTCACCGAACGATGGAAAAAGGAGAAGGAATTGAAAGAGCGATTGACTGTTTGTGAATCAAAACTGGCAGGATCACCTGATTAGGATTCAACAAAATGAGTCAGATGGCAGACTAATACCGGCCAACACTGATTCAGAGGAGAACACACATGAAAGAATCAACTCTTCAAACGAATTACACACTAAATACAACAATCGGTGAGATAGTTGCCGCCGATTATAGAACTGCCAAGGTCTTTGAGTCTCACGGGATTGACTTTTGCTGTGGTGGTAAGGTTGCTCTATCATCAATATGTCAGGAAAAGGCTATCAACCCCGACACGTTATTGCGGGAGATCGAAGCAATCAAAAGTGAACAGATTGATCGTAGCCAAAATTACACCTCATGGGAGCTCCCCTTCCTGGTGGATTACATAGTCAATACCCATCATGCATATCTCAAAGAAAACGACGAACAAATTGCCATATACGCTCGAAAAATTGCAGAAGTCCATGGTGCTCATCATCCCGAGGTGATCGAGATCGCCACCATCTTCGGAAAGATAGCCACAGATATGGCCGCACATCTCCGGGAGGAGGAAGAAGTTTTCTTCCCCGCGATAAAGCGGGCCGATGCTGAAAGAAAAGCTGGCAATGCACCATCGAAGGAGGATTCCAATGTGGTTAAGGAATCACTTGCGAAACTCAGCCGCGAGCACGAAGAGATCGGCGATGCTATTCACATGATTCGACACCTTTCAAAGGATTATGCAATACCAAAAGACACGTGCAATACATTCATGATCACATATCAAAAGCTCAAAGAGTTTGAGGATGATCTCCACAAACACGTCCATCTGGAGAACAACATCCTTTTCCCCAAAGCGTCGCAACTTTAGAACCTTTACGATAGTTAGGTCATTCTTGAGGGTCAGAACAGATATGGATTATTTCAAAGCTAGAGCTGTAAAACTATTGGTGAATTACTTTGAAAATGATTTTCGAAGAATTTCGCATGCATTAGAAGTACTAAAACATTCCGAGATAATTATGGAAAATGCCGAGTGCTGTGATTATGAGATTCTGATCGCCTCCGCCCTTTTACACGATATTGGCATAAAACAATCTGAAGAGATCCTTGGATATAATAATGGCAAGACTCAAGAGAAATATGGTCCACCGATTGCCGAAAAGCTGCTTGCTAGCATCGGCTTCCCGGATTGTAAAACAATGAAAGTGTATGAAATCATTGCTAATCATCATTCTCCTTCAAGGCATGATTATGTAGAACTTAAAATCATCAAAGAGGCTGACAGAATCGTGAACAAGCTGGAAGGCGAGAGATAGACTCAAATCTATGTCTTCAGCTTCCATTTGAATAAAATTTTCTCGTGAAGCAACAGTTCAAATTTACAGTTGTAGCGTAAATATTCCAACCATAGGAGGTAGGACATGCAGACGAAGTATGTGAGTCGATTCACCGTACTGGCAATACTGGCAGCTACGGCAATTTGGTCAGGATGCTCGCCAAAGAAGGTAGAGCCCTTGAAGACTGTGGCAATCGAAGACGGCACGATTGACCCAGCTGAGTGGGGTAAAGTATATCCCACTCAGTATGAACTATGGAAGCAGACCGGCGAGCCGACCCCGGCTGGGAAGAGCAAATACAAGAAGGGCTACGATGTCGGCGAGGATCGTCGGGACAAACTCGACGAGTACCCGTTTCTGGCGTTGCTTTACAATGGCTGGGGTTTTGGCTCTGAATACCGGGAACCGCGTGGACACTACTTCATGGTTCAGGATCAGCTTGAAGTTGATCCTGGCAGGGTGAAAGCAGGGGGCTCTTGTCTGACCTGTAAAACGCCTTACGCACCGGCACTTGAGCAACAGATGGGGAAAGCCTACTTCTCAACTCCATACAAGGAAGTGCTTGCGAAACTTCCGAAGGACCAGCAGACCCTCGGTGTCTCCTGTATTGACTGCCACGACAACAGAGGCATGGCCCTCAAGATTTCCCGTGGCTTCACGCTGGGCAAGGCACTCAAGGTTATCGGCGTGGACGAAGCAAAGCTCACTACCCAGGAAAAGCGGACCCTGGTCTGTGCCCAGTGTCATGTCAGCTACATAATCAGCAAGGACAAAGAGATGCATTCGACGGATGTCGTCTTTCCTTGGCAGGGCAGCAAAGCCGGCAATATTAGCATTGAAAACATAATTACCCAGATCAAGAGCTCACCTGCAAACGCAGAGTGGACTCAGAGCGTGACGGGTTTCAAATTGGGCTTTATTCGTCACCCGGAGTATGAACTCTTTTCCAACAACAGCCCACACTGGGTCAACGGGGTGAGTTGCGCGGATTGCCACATGCCGACCGTTACAAGAGATGGTCAGAAGATTTCCGATCACAGGATCATGAGCCCGCTCAAAAATGATCTGGTCGCCTGTGCAGCCTGCCATGACGAGAAGCCGCAAGCACTTCGCGATAAGATCTTTGCTATCCAGGATAACACCATGATTGTGTACCTGAAGGCGGGTTATGCAACAGCAACCGACGCCAAGCTGTTCGAGATGGCGAACAAGGTCGAGGCTACAGGTAAAAAGATCGACAAGGCCCTCTACGCTGAGGCAAAAGAGCATTACGAACAAGCCATCTATCGTGTCATATTCATCGGGGCAGAGAACTCTAACGGTTTCCATAACCCAAAAGAAACCATGCGTGTTTTAACCGATGCCCTAAAACATGCAGCATCTGCCGAGGCACAGCTTCGCAAGCTGCTCGCGCAGGCTGGAGAAAAGGTGCCGGAAAAGATCGACCTTGAACTCTCAAAGTACACCAACAACCGGGGTGCAAAAAAAATCATGTTCAGACCCGAGCATGAGATAAAGTCCCCCGAAGCTAAATAACTCCATTTCCGGAGAGCGGCACATATCCGCTCTCCGGTTTTAGACAGCTATTTCGGCTTTTCGTCATTTGAATCTTCGGTGAGCGATGAAACTGGCCGTAAGCGGGGTTGTGCCTTGATCATGTGGGACGTATCTGCGAGGTGGAAGAAAGAGAGGGAATTGTAGGTGCATAAGGCTGTTTGCGAAACTAAATTGGCAGGGACATGTGGCTAGATTTCAACATATATCAAGTTATTTTGTTTATTACTCTTAAATTGACCTGAATCAAACTTATTGCGAACATACCATGAGATCGTTGAGCAAGAGTTTTCAAATTCAGGACGTAGTACATCGGAAGATGCTTATGATGTTCTCAAACAGACATAGTAGGATAGTAATAATATTATTACTGCTGGTTCAGATCTGTCTACCGCTTACCGGTTCGCTCTACATCTCAACTAATATGAGTACAAGTGAAACCGGTCATACGGAAACCGCGTGTGTCCATTCTGACGCCGATGCCGACCATGAATCCGGGGACCGGCACGATCAGATTCCCCACTGCCACGAACTTGATGCACCATGCGACGCTGTCTCCGGTACGGTAGTTAAACACTCTCCGCTCATTTCGCTTCACAAGGTCTCATACAACGGTGCCTTTCTGCCAGGCTACGGCGCTCCGCTGGAAATCCCCCCGAAATATAACGTTTGACTCATATCTGCCGGCATTATCTTCCTTCGTTGTAAGGCAGTCCCGGCAATAACGTGCAAATTCGCTTAGTACTGGTGAATCAACCGTCAAACCATACACATAAAGGAGAATAACTCATGAGATATACACACATATTTAAAACAGGCATGTTGGCAGTTTCAGTATTTACGGTGCTATTTCTTGCAACCCCGCGCGAAGCTGCTGCCCATTGTGACACCCTGGACGGCCCGGTTATCCAGGATGCCAGAATGGCGATCGAAGGCAAGGATATCACTCCAATTCTGAAATGGGTGAAGCCAAAGGATGAAAAAGCTGTCCGAGCTGCCTTTAACAAAGTGTTGTCCAGTAAATCAAAGAACCAGGAAGAAACAGAGCACAAATTCTTCGCAACCCTTGTCAAAATCCATCGGGCCGGAGAAGGTGCATCATTTACCGGTCTGAAACCGGCTGGCGCAGTAGAACCGGCCGTTGCCGCAGCGGACAAGGCCTTGACGAGCGGTTCAGCCGACGCTCTGGTGAAACTGGTCACCGATGATGTATCCGCTGGTATCAAGACCCGTTACGAGCATGCAGCGACTACATACAAGCATAAGGATGAAAGTGTTGCCCAGGGACGGGAATTTGTGGAAGCTTATGTTGCGTACACCCATTATGTAGAGCGGCTTCATCAGGATGCAACCGCTAAAGGCGCACATGGCGAGCATGGCAAAGTCGAAAAACATAACGCGCATAAAAAAGAGTCAGCGCACTCTACACACTGACGTTATTAGAGGTGTATCAGATTTGACCTCATAACACAGGATTGCTGCCTGGCAGGGACAACGCCCCGTCAGGCAGCTTTTTACTGCGAGTACCATATCGTGGACTATTGATACGTGACCAATAAGGAGATTTTACAATGAAAATACAAGTATTAGGCACCGGTTGTGCCGATTGCATCACACTTTACGAGAATACAAAGAAAGCACTCGATGAAAGTGGGAAACAGGGCGAGGTGCTGAAGGTCGTGGAAATAACCGCAATGTTAAAATATGGCGTCACCACTCTACCCGCGCTGGTTATCGACGGTCAGCTCAAGTGTTCGGGCAAAATGTTGTCAGTAGCCGAAATCAAGGGAATGCTATGAGACTGCCCTTTAAGGTGTTAGCCATAATCGTGATGCTTACAAGTACTGCCAGGGCCGAACTCCCTGCAGCTACCGCGACAGCCGTCAATCAGGCCCTGTCGTCCGGCAAGCCGACATTGATCGATTTCGGCCTCCGCACCTGTCCCGTATGTAAGAAGATGGCACCCTACCTGGAATCTCTGTCCAATGAGTACCAGGGCCGTGCCAATATTCTCTTCATTGACGTACGTGCGGACCAAACAACCGCCCAGAAATTCCGCGTTCAGATGCTGCCCACCCAAATCTTTATCAACCCGCAAGGGAAAGAGATACAACGTCACACCGGTTTTATGGACAAAGAAAATATCGTCAAAGGATTGAAATCGGCAGGGCTCAAGTGACCTTCATCGATAACATTGAGCAGGTCATTGCTGCCTATCCTTTGCTGGCTTTCGGTGCAGTATTTCTGGCAGGCGTCATCTCTTCAGCTTCACCCTGTGTACTCAGCACAATCCCGCTGGTGGTCGGATTCGTCGGCGGATATAGCGATGGTGACCGCTGGAAGGCATTCCGTTATTCCCTGATGTTCATTGTTGGACTGTCTCTCACCTTCACAGCCTTCGGCGCTGCAGCCGGATTGCTCGGCACGGTTTTCGGGGTGGTCGGTGTTTGGTGGTATGCTATTGCCGGTACCGTGGCACTGGTAATGGGTGGCCAGCTGATGGGGTTGTATGAAATCCGTCTGCCGATCAAGCGCGATTTCAAGCCGAGACAAGGCGGTATCATTGGAGCGTTCATGCTTGGTCTGTTCTTTGGCCTTGTATCTTCGCCCTGCGCCACACCGGTAATGGTTGTGTTACTGACCGTCGTCACCGGCAAGGGTCAGGTTCTCTACGGCATCATGCTGATGTTCAGCTATGCTGTCGGCCATTGTCTACTCATGCTCGTTGCCGGGACGTTTACCGGTTTTGTGGAGTCTTTTGCCAAAGCGCGAGGGGTGCTCAATTTTTCGAACTGGAGCAGAAAGATAAGTGGTTTCATAATCTCTCTTGCCGGGGCCTGGTTCATCTGGCAGGCATTCTAGGCGCTTATAAAAAGGATTGAGAAGAGTATCTCGGCAAATGCCCATGATACGAAGAGGATAATCATGTACCTAAATGGGATTTCTACAAAATCTGCCAGTACCATACGGACTGTTGTGCAGTGGTGCTTTATGTTGTGGGTGATCGGGATCGGCATCCGCTTCGGCATGTTTGTCAATTCTGTTGAACGTGGCGCAGTCGTTCCGCTGGTTTCCCGCCCTCCGGGTGTGGAAGGCTTTCTGCCAATCGGAGCTCTAACAAGTCTGAAGTACTGGCTGGTTTCAGGAGAAATTCATCCGGTACATCCAGCTGCACTGGTAATATTCGTGACAATTTTGCTCATGAGTCTGCTTGCCAAGAAATCATTTTGCTCATGGCTTTGCCCGGTCGGCACTCTTTCGGAAGGGGCATTCAAAATTGGCCGGAAGTTAGCTGGCCGGAATTATCGAATATGGAGATGGCTTGACTATGGATTGCGGAGTATCAAATATCTGCTATTGCTGATGTTTGTGAAATTTATCCTGGTGGACATGTCAGTCGAAGCGCTTGGCGGATTTTTGGATGCTCCATACTGGGCAGTTAGCGACGTCAAAATGCTCCATTTCTTCACGAGCATGTCCTTAACCACCATGGTGGTGCTGGCAATCCTGACCTTATTTTCACTTTTTTACAAAATGTTCTGGTGTAGGTATCTCTGCCCTTATGGTGCATTACTTGGACTTGCAAGTATCGTCAGTCCCTTCAAAATCCGAAGGGACTCGACTCGTTGTACTGGATGTCAACGCTGTTCCGCCATATGTCCTTCTAGCCTTGTAGTGCATTCCTCCACAGCAGTTTCTTCGCCTGAGTGCACCGGGTGCCTCACCTGTGTGGCACATTGCCCGGAGAGAAATGTCCTCGCCATGCAGCCGGTCTTCTGGAAGCGACCGCTGCCGGTGTGGGTTTTCCCTGCTGTGGTTGTGTTCATGTTCATGGCGGGAACAGGTGCTGGGATGGTCAGCGGGCACTGGCAGAGCTCGTTGAGTTATTCCGACTATCAACGGCTCATCCCTCTTGTTCAGAGCCTGAGTCATTGAGATTGAAGGACGCAATAAAATGTGGCAAAGCATTAGATAGCAAACCCGAAACATTGCGTGCGTCGGCCACATTATTGTGAAGGGAGTGTTCATCAAGAATAAAGTAAAAACTCTGGAGAGGCTCGTGCCGATAAGAAGAATCACCGGAATTGCAATACGCTGCAAGGCTCCCATGTGGGGCCCACGCCCAAAAATGTCCCTACACTATGCACTCTGGAGTTTCCTGAGTTCCACTCTTGGCATCCTGGCAATTTGCGAGATCACAAAGTTGGTCGGTCATCCCTTGCTGATCGGGTC
Organism: Geoanaerobacter pelophilus; assembly: GCF_018476885.1. Classification (NCBI taxonomy): domain Bacteria; kingdom Pseudomonadati; phylum Thermodesulfobacteriota; class Desulfuromonadia; order Geobacterales; family Geobacteraceae; genus Geoanaerobacter; species Geoanaerobacter pelophilus. Next base: position 972,175 of record NZ_JAHCVJ010000001.1, on the reverse strand, counting down.
GTTTGGAGCTTCGGCAGTTCTACTTTTTGGAGCTACTGACTCGTCGCTGTCCCAACCACGCAATCTGGTTGGTGGGCATCTCGTCTCCGCCATTGTAGCAGTAATTGTCGTTGCCCTCTTCGGGTCTACTACATTTGCCATGGCTCTTGGAGTTGGGCTATCAATTTTTGTGATGAACCTGACTCATACAACCCATCCACCGGGAGGGGCTACCGCCCTGATCGGAGTTCAAGCGGCGGTTGGCCCGGGATTCATCCTGTTGCCGGTGTTGGCAGGCGCCTTGATTCTCCTGGTTACGGCAATCTTTACGAATAATGTGGTGTACCACCGTTCATATCCTAAACACTGGCTATAGGTCTCTTATGCATCTCGTTACCGGTACCAAAACAGTTCTCTGTCTTGTTGCGATGTTCACATTTCCGCTGTCGGCATACGCCATACCCGCAATTACGTGTCATTGCTTTACCGACCGTTCTTATGATGCCGCGCATCCAGCAGCTGCCGATGCGTATTTTTTAGCCACTACGCAAAACTCCTTCTTTGCCATCGTCTTTAAAACAGACAAGAAGAGCATCGTGATGAAAAAACAGCAAGGCACTTCTCCTGACGATCTTTGGGTAGCCTATTGGGTCGCCTCAAAAGCCGGCAAGACCCCGGACAGCCTGCTCCAAGCCAAATCTAAAAGTGATTCATGGAAGAATACAGTCGTGCCATTGAATCTTCCTCCGAAATCCCTGGGAGCACGGTTTTCAAATACTCTCAACGCAAATGCACTGACTGACCAATTATCAGAAGCGGTGGTTGACGAGCTTTTTCTCAAGGAACAATTGCTGAGTGAGAGGGATTTGTCCGACATGCGTAAAGCGGGTGCCAACAATCAGGAATTGATTATCGCCACCGTTATTGCCACCAAGACGAAACAGTCGGCCAAGCAGCTCTATCTTGAAGTAAAGGCTGGAACCAAGACTTGGGGCTCACTCTTGTCGTGGACGAAGATCGACACGAAAAACATGCAGCAAGAGGTTACCAATATACTCAAATTACATTCGCAGTAGTTCATAAGCGCTATCTCAGAGTCTTGTGGATAATCACAGTATATGGACTCCGTACCTCACTCTGTTGCCTTACGAGGTGAGATTCACATAACCACGTTCTTCTCCCGTCACGATTGTAGCTCTCCCTCCGAAAATGAAATTACTTTGTTGACCCACATCAAACTAATCTGTCAATTATTTCGCTAAGCTGGATTCATAACAGAGCGAGGAGGTGTTCAATGAATTTCAATAACGAACTTGGTGATAAAGCGATACAGGATGTGATGCAGACCTACCCGGAAATCGGCGAGATACTCGCTCGTTACGAGATTGGCTGCACCACCTGTAAGGTGGGGATCTGTCTGCTGAAGGATGTTGTTTCCATTCACGGCTTATCCAAGGAAGACGAAGCGAAAATTGAGCAGGAAATCAACGCGCATTTAGCGAAAAAAGGAGAATAACTCATGGGAAATCTGGGATGTGGCTGCTCCGGCAGCATGGCGAAGGTAATCGAAAGACCGGTAACAGACGAAACAAATAACACCAGGGCCGTCTCTGAACTCAGGCAGTGGCCGGTACAACTCCATCTGGTACCGCCGACCGCACCGTACTTCAAGAACGCGGAAATCCTGGTCTGTGCCGACTGCGTGGCTTTTGCCATGGGGAGCATGCATCAGGATCTGCTGAAGGGCAAAGCACTGGCAATCGCCTGCCCGAAGCTGGATGATACGGGCGCGTATGTAGATAAACTGGCCACAATTTTTTCAACCAATGATACGCCCCATGTCACCGTGGCAATCATGGAAGTGCCTTGCTGCCGAGGGCTGGACATTATGGTAAAAGAAGCGATTCAGAAAAGTGGCCGGGATATCCCGCTGGAGACAGTGATTGTCGGTATCGACGGTGCCAGGAGGAACTGATGAAAGTAGACATCACCAAGGCCTTGGTGGACGAGCACCGTTTGATTTTGCGGATGATCGCCCTGCTTGAAAAAAATGCACCCCGGACAGCTGAAGGTAATTACCTCAACTGGCAATTCTATCTTGATGGCATCGACTTCATCCGTCAGTATGCTGACCGTTTTCACCATGCCAAGGAAGAAGATGTCCTTTTCAAAGCATTGGTTGACAACGGTATGCCGAAGGAAAACAGTCCTGTAGCTGCCATGCTGATGGAACATGATCAGGGCAGGAACTTTGTCCGCGCAATGGAATTTGCTGTTCATGAGGCACAAGCGGGGCTTACAGAAACTTACCAGGCAATTGCAGATAATGCCCTGGGGTATGCTGCCCTGCTGCGGGACCATATAAGTAAGGAAGACGAAATTCTTTACCCGTTAGCAGAACGTGTGATTCCCGAAACTATGCGTACCGGCATCCTGCAGAGGTATCAAGCCGCAGAAGCCGCAGAAGCTCAGGTACTCCCGGAGTTTGGCAAGCGTTTTCAAACCATTGTTACGCAGTATGAGCAGGAATAGTCTTGAATTCGGAGAATAAAATATGATCACCACGAGCGAAATAGCGGTTACAGCAACGATCTGGGTATTGACAGCTGCCGGTGGGTTCTTCGGTACGCGTGCGGCCTTGCGCAAAAAGAGACTGAAGTGTGAGATTACTAAAAGCAAGCTGCAGCAAACCAGCGGAGTAAATGATCGGTCAACGGACTGCTGAATCGTTGTACTCCACACGTCTGATTTGGAAAAGGAGCGGTTTCATATTTCTATCACCGTAGTCTGGTTAATAGGCCGGCATTTAATCTGATTATATTCGTTCGCTTAATCTGCTTGCACATATGTAAAAACAGGCATATTATGTGAACAGACAATCACATGAGGTGCCTATGCTAGAGAAAAAAAGCACACGCGTTCGTAAAGAAGAAATCATCCAGGCAGCCCTTGAGGTAGTAGGTAAAAATGGAGTTCGCGCTCTTACCATCGCTGCAATAGCAGCATCAGCAGGAATGAGCGAGGCCAATATTTACCGACATTTCAGCGGGAAAGACGACATCTATTCCGCTGTTGCAGAATTCATCGGAAGTTCGGTCATGAGTAATGCTTCCGCTATCGCCGGAGGGAGTCGGAAACCACTGGAAAAACTGGAGACGATCTATTTTTCCCATGTCGCTCTTATCATAGAGCATCCAGGAATTCCACGCTTCGTATTCTCCGATGATATCCATCTGGGGCAGAGGAATCTTGCTGACACCCTCGCACTGCGTATTGGTAATTATATCGAAACTATAACAGGTGTCATTGCCGCAGGCATAGCGGAAGGTGATTTGAAACCCGGCTTGTCTCCCCGGGAAACGGCCTTAACACTCCTTGGCATGATCCAGTTTACCACGTTACGATGGACAATAAGTAACGCATCCTTTGAAATACGGCCGGAAGCGGAAAAACTATGGCAAAATTTCCTGATCCTTATTCGTTGATTTTTTTTGCACCGAATGTGAATATATATTCACCTTATATTCAATTTTCAGCATGACATAGGGAACCTTATGAAACGATTTGTGTTTGTGCTGTTGTCTCTCCTGATTTCTACTCAGCCGCTGTATGCTGCAACCGACTTGACGCTGGACGAGGCGCTAGGTACAGCCCTGAAAAACCACCCCCAGGTGATCGAAGCCAAGGAAAACCTGAACGGTGCCGAAGCGAAAACTGGCCAGGCTTTGGCAAATTACTATCCTCAGATAAACCTGACTGCTGACTGGATCAGAGGCCAGACGTACTTTCCGGCCCAGGAAACCATAAAGATTTCTGAAACCAACACCGCGTCACTGTATCTGAAACAGACCATCTATGATTTTGGCCGCACCGCTGGTGTGGTCGAAGCAGCCCGTGGCAACCGCGAAGCAGCAGACAATACCCTTGCCGTGACTCGACAGGATTTGACGTTACGTGTCAGGGTTGCTTTCTATCTCGTTCTTGCGCTTGAAAAACAGGTCCAGGCCGTCAGAGAAAACGTCAAGGCTCGTGAAGAGGTTTTCCGTCAGGCGCAGGAATTTTTCACTCAGGGGATCAGGGCCAGGGTGGACGTAGCCAGGTCCGAAGCTAACTTTTTTGCTGCTAAAACGAATTTGATACGTGCGGAAAGTAATCGAGAAATTGCCCGGGTAGAACTTGCCAATGCCATGGGGATCGCCTCCCTGGGAGAACATACCCCGGTTGCAACGTCCTCCGTTTTACTGTCATTGCCGGAGCGGAACTCGTTGCAACAGGACGCCCTGCGCAACCGCGCCGAACTGCAGCAATTTGCCGCCATGAAGTCGGCAGCATCCGGTAATCTCACGTCAGCCAAAAGCAGCTATTTGCCGATTCTCTCCGGTGTCGCCAACATCGGCTATGCTGATCGTGACTTTCCACCCACCGGAAATGTCTGGGGCGTCGGTCTGAACCTGACCGTACCGCTCTTTTCCGGTTTCTCTTCCGTTGAGCAGGTGCGCGAGGCTACTGCTGCTATGAACTCCATCGAGGCCAGGCAGAATAACCTCAAACTTCAGATCATCAAAGAAGTTGAATCTGCCTGGTTTGGCGGAAACGATGCCGCTGGCCGTATAGTTTCAACACAGAAAGAAGTTGATGCAGCGAATGAAAGCAAATCGCTGGCGGAAGGGCGCTATCAGGAAGGAATCGGCAGCATCATCGAAGTCACCGATGCACAGTCCCAAACGCTTGATGCCCAGACAGCAAACATTCAGGCAAAGTTTGATTATTACACCGCACTGGCACGACTCGACAGGGCTGTGGGCAAACAATGAGAATTACCGGTAAAGGAGTGCTGTATGGATCTCTTGAATAGATTGGCAGGAAAGAAAAAATATTTGATCTGGCCCGTTGTTCTCGTGGCTGGAGGGATCATTCTCAAAATGACGATCTTAGCCCCAACAAAGGTAAATGTCGTGAGTGTTGAGAAACGCGGCCTCACTGCCCAGGTCTACGGCAACGGAACGGTTGAGGCCAAGGTTGTGGTCGGTGTTTCCAGCAAGATAACCGGCAGAATAGTGGAACTGTACGCTGATCAGGGTGATCTGGTGAAACGGGGGCAACTCCTCGTCAGGCTGGAAAATGAAGACTTTCGCCACCAGGAACAGCAGTCCGAGGCAGTACTAAGCAAATCAGCGGCCAACCTGAGTGTAGAACAGGCCAATCTCCAAAAGGCCAGGACTAATCTGACCCTGGCGGAACGGAATGCCCAGCGGTACAAAAACCTAGCCGAGAAGAACTTCGTCTCCAGGCTGGAGGCTGAACAGTATGATACCGCCAGCAAGGTAGCCAGGGAAGAGGTCGTCCGCAGCCAGGCAGCTGTAGAGGCGGTGCGCATGGAGCAGCAGGCTGGCCGGGCCAGCGTTGGTTTTGCCCGAAGCAGGGTCGCAGATACGCTGATCTACGCTCCCCAGGATGGGGTCATCATCACCCGTGACCTGGAGAAGGGAGCCACTGTTTCGCCGGGGATGTCGATCTTCACCCTGGCAGACCCCCGAACCATCTGGGTCAAGGCCAACGTGGACGAATCACAGTTGAAAGGGGTGGCTGTCGGCAAAAAAGCCATAATCACCCTACGTTCCTCGTCCGGCGAACAGCTCTCCGGTCAGGTTGCCCGTTTGGGGCGCCAGAGCGATCGGGTGACCGAAGAGCTGGAGGTGGATGTGGCCTTCAGCGAGCCCCTGAAACAGTTCCGTCTGGGGGAGCAGTCCGATGTGTACATCGTCACGGATACAAAAAAAGATGCTCCGTCGCTCCCATCCGCCGCCATTGTCGCCAAGGACAAAAAACGGGGCGTGTGGGTGATAAAAGACGGTCGGTTAACATTTAAAGAGGTGACTATCGGGATCGAGGACCGGAGCAATCTGAGCGAAATCGTTGCAGGGCTTGATGCCGGCGACCGTGTAGCAGTGGCTCCCCCCGCGAACATGGCAAAATTCAAGGAAGGCATGAAGGTACGGGCTGCGAAATGAATCTCGCCATTCGGGACATACGCTACCACCGGGGCAGGTTTATCCTGACCTCCATCGGCCTCGGGCTGCTCCTCGGGGTGGTAATAAGCATGGGAGGAATTTACCGGGGACTCATCGCCGACGCCCTGGCGATACTGCACGCGAATAAGGCCGACATCTGGGTTGTGCAGCAGAATACCAACGGCCCGTTTGCCGAGAGTTCGCGCATCCCGGAAGACATCAAGTACCGCATACGGGCGGTGCCCGGTGTGGCCGAGGCATCCCCGATTTCCTTCCAGACGATCCAGATCGAGCGTCACGGCAAACCATTCCGTTTTTTCCTGATAGGGTATGAATTGAGCGGCTTCGGCGGCCCGCCGGAGATTGTTACCGGGCGTGGTATCCGCCAGAAGCACTATGAAATGGTGGCTGCCAAGGCGATGGGGATGGAGATCGGTGAAAAGATCCATCTGGGCCTCCATGATTACACCGTCGTAGGGATAACCAGCAAGATTGTTTCTTCCAGCGGTGACCCGGCTGCCTATGTGAGCCTGGCCGACGCGCAGGATATCCAGTTCAAGAAAGACAACGACGCCATCAGGAATGACCGTGAGCGGATCGGAGCCAATCTGGCCAATATTCAAACTCTGTCTCCTGTCCAAGGAAAATACCTGCAGCAGAATATCTCAGCTATCACTGAATCAACTCACACGGTTAACACCATTGTTGTCAGATTGGCGCCGGGCGCAAACCTTCATGATGTGCAGGAGCGGATCAGCCGCTGGAACCATTTCAAGCCCATTTCCGATGCCGAACAGACCGCAATCCTGGCTAAGGGGATGATTGAAAAGGCCAGGATGCAGTTGGGGCTTTTCCGGGTAATCCTCCTCGTTATCTCGGCCGTAATAATCTCCCTGATCATCTACACCTCGACCCTCGACAAGATCAAGGTCATCGCCACACTGAAACTGATCGGGGCACAAAACCGGGTGATCATAGGCATGATTCTGCAGCAGTCGCTGCTGATGGGCTTCATTGCTTATTTTATCGGCTACGGCTTAATTCTGCTAACCTACGAAAAATTTCCCCGGCGGATCGTCCTGGAGGCTTTTGACATGCAGATACTGTTTGTCATTGTCATGGCAATTTGCATCATTTCGAGCTTTGTGGGTATCCGGAAGGCGCTCAAGGTTGAGCCGGGGGAGGCCCTGGGTGGATAAGAACATGTATGCAATCGAAGTGGAAAGGCTGACGAAGATCTACGGTAAAGGTGAGACGTCGGTGACCGCCATTGCGGATGCGACTCTGCAGGTTAAACCAGGGGAACTGGTCGCCATTCTCGGCCCATCGGGTTCCGGTAAAACGACCCTGCTGACTTGCATCGGACTGATCAATGAGCCGACCCACGGCACGGTCGTTATCGACGGCACTACTGTCGCTGATGAAGGCTGGAAAAGCGGTATTGATCTGAAGCGGATGCGCCGGGAAAAGCTCGGATTCATCTTTCAGGCCCACAACCTGATACCATTTCTGACCGCTCAGGAAAATGTCATGATTGCGTTGGAGATCAACAACGTGACAAAAAATGAAGCCAAAAGCCGTGCAACAGAGTTGCTGACTTCCCTCAATCTCGGCCACCGACTGGGCAATTACCCTTCAGCGCTTTCCGGTGGCGAAGCCCAGCGGGTGGCTATTGCACGTGCCTTGGCTAACAAACCCAGAGTGATCCTGGCCGATGAGCCGACCGCTGCGCTTGATACCGAGAATGGCAAGAATGTCATGGGGCTCCTGAAGAAACTGGCGGTGGAAAACCATTCCGCTATCCTGGTTGTCACCCACGATCATCGAATGGTGGAAGGTTTCGACCGGATATTCCAGGTCAGTGATGGTCGTATCATTGATGAGAAGAATTACATTGATGTGGGATGAGTTAATTCTAGCGGATGCAGAAATGCCTTGCCCAAATGAACGTGCAACTAATCAACGCGGATTGACATAGGCCAGATTAAGGTACTAGGAGATCGGAACTTCGATATAAATATAGATATGGTCCGTGAGAGAACCGGAGAGGTGCGTCCGATATTGGAAAACTTAACACACCGTCGAAGTGTAACAGCCTGTTATTTAAGGGTTACCTTGCAAATCCAGGGGTTCATGGCTGTCACCAGCATGAACCGGGACGGGTAGGTGATCGAGGTCAGGGCGCGGGAGATGGTGACCCGGCCGTCTTCCAGCGGCTGGCGCAGCACCTCCAGAACGTTCTTCTTGAATTCCGGCAACTCGTCCAGGAAAAGTACGCCATTATGCGACAAGCTCACCTCTCCCGGCTTGGGGGTATTGTTGCCGCCGCCGATCAGGCCGATATCCGAGATAGTATGGTGTGGTGACCGGAACGGCCTGTTGGTGATGATCGCCTTGTCCCGCTCCAACAGCCCCATGACGCTGTAGACCTTGGTGGTCTCAATCGCCTCACCGAAGGAGATCGGCGGCAGGATGGTCGGTATGCGCCGCGCCAGCATGGTCTTGCCCGATCCCGGTGGGCCCAACATCAACATGTTATGTTTACAAGACCTATCGAGATATGCCATAGTTCAAACTTATAGCATAAATAGGAGGACTTGTCATGGCACGTGCATTCAGTTATACGCGGTTTAGTCGGTTGGAGCAACGCAAGGGGGATAGCTATAGGCGGCAGACAGAAGCGGCGAAAAACTATGCTGACAGTAACGGGCTGATAATTGATGAATCTCTTGATATTGATGATCTCGGCAATTCTGCTTTCCGAGGTAATCACGCTGCAACAGGTGGTTTAAGTAAGTTTATTGAAGCAATCGAAAATGGTTATGTGAAGCCAGGAGATGTTCTCTTGATAGAGAATCTTGATCGGCTATCGAGACAAGCAATAGGTGACGCCTACGACCTTCTTAAAGCAATTTGTAATAAAGGGGTAATAGTAGTCACATTACAGGACGGCAAGCGATATGACCGCGAGACACTTAGTAATGACTTCGCATCATTAATCATTGCACTTTCATTTTTTGCAAGAGGACACGAGGAAAGTCTTACAAAGTCTGACCGGGTAGGTAAGGCCTGGGCGAATAAACGGAAAAATATATCTGATAAAGTTCTTACTAAGGCAATGCCAGCGTGGTTAGCGGTTGATGCTTCTGGGTGTATTGTGCCTATTCCTGAAAGAGCTGAGATAGTGAAAGATATTTATACTCAATATGTTTCTGGAATATCCCCACGGACAATAACAGCTAAACTAAATTCTAGTAATGTTGATACCTGGGGAACCGGTAAAAGGAAAGCTAAAAATTGGAATACTTCATATATCCAAAAAATATTGGATACTGATTATGTAATAGGTAACTTTACCTTGCACATGTATGAGCATGACAGTGGAAAGCGCAAGAGAGTACCGCTAAATACAATAAAAGACTACTATCCACAAGTTGTTCCAACAGATTTATATAATAGAGTTAGGGAGATTAGAAATAACAATAAAACTAAAGGCAGAAAGATAGACAACACTATTAATAATATCTTTTCAATGGTTTTGCGGTGTAACAAATGTGATTCTTATATGCTGCGCGTAAATAAAAGCGGAGGAAGTGTTTATCTTGTTTGTTCTGCGGCAAAGTCAGGGCTACAAAACAGTGAATCACAACATAAGGTATGTGCTGGGGGGTATGTCTCAACCCGGTATGATCTGATAGAGAAAGCGTTTGTTAGCGCTGTAATAGCTGGTAAATTCGATACCGATGGCGGCGAAGCTCTAGCGATGTTGGATGCAGATATTAAAACGACCTTGCAGCAAAAAGAAGCAACCTCACTTAAACTGTCAAATATTGCCGCGAGTATAATAGACGGTACGCTTACAGGTGATACACCGCTCCATTATGATGTGCCGAGAGCAGACGGTACAATCTCAAATTGGACAGTACGAGAAGAGCGAGAGTTCCTAGAACTTATTTTGAGAAGTGCTGATCTGCGGCTAGAACAGTTATCAATTCAACGAGAAGCATTGAAACCTCAATCAGTAGTTTTAAAGCTAGGTGAACTTAAACGAGCTGTAGAAAATGAAAGTATCGACAGAGCACGCGTGAATGTGATCCTGAGAGCGATTTGTAAAAGTGCAACTATGGATACAAAAAGGAAAGAGATTGTGTTTCAGCTGACACACTCTGTAAATCCTGTGGTGTTGGGGTGGACTAAATGAGAATATTACATTACTGCTTACTCTTTTTGCTGGCAGCAGAACCAGCTATCGCAGCCCACAAGCACCTGGAGAAGGAATATCAAAAGGAATGGTGCGACGACCACTTCTATAAAATGGAATATCCGCTTGAGGATGGCAGTCATATAGATTGCTTGACCGAGACTCACGCTGTTGAAGTAGAGTTTGCTCCTAAGTGGGCTGAGTCGGTAGGTCAATCACTGTACTATGCTTTAAAGACCGGAAAGCAGCCTGGGGTTGTGCTGATCTTGGAAAGCAGCAAAGATCGGAAGTTCCTGGAGAGACTACAGGCAGTGGCAGACGGTTACGGCATTGCTGTATGGACTATGCGACCGGGTGACTTGAAGCGTTAGGAAGTGTGGATGTTACCTTTTCAACTTTAACTGCTGTGCCCGAAGCTACGAGGAAAAGCATAGATTTTCCTTGCCCGCTGAATTCGCTGTAATTCACATTCACAGCAATAACAGCATTTGCACCGACGCAGGCTGCTTCGTGTTTCAATTCTTCTAAGCATATCAAACGAGCATCTCTTAGAGCTGTTTGTATAGAGTTGCTACGCCCTCCGATAACATCAGTAACTTTATTAAGCATATCAACAAATATATTCATACCAAATGCGCATTCAGATGTAATTACATCTATTGTTTCTGTAATTTTATAACCAGCTAACCACGGAGCTGTAGTGAGAGTTATCTTTTCTTTTTTTGGGGTTTGTTGTTGCGCGATAACTCGTTTAGACATTTTCTCTGCTAATTCGACTCTTGTTGCTTCAAGTATTTTAATTTGAGTTTTTGCGTAGTCAGCTTCTTTACTGGTAGGGTGTTGCTCTATAATTGAGCTGTACAGTGAAAATGCTTTGTCTGCATCACTTTCCTTATAATGAATATCATACGCTTTCTTGAATAAATCTTCGGTCGTATCTGGCATTGGGTTGCCTCTCCTTAACGGATTCAGTCTTTTATATTATAGCGGCGGCGTACATACCTTGCATGGAGAATACGACACTCTAGCATCCGCAAGTGATATAGGGATTTTACTCTTCAAGTGCCTGCACCCGTCTCTATGGTATTTATGACCGGTTCTTGTGACATAAACAGCCTGAGATTTTGTTTCTCTGCTATCCACCGTATGCCCAACTCTAGGACTTCTAGCGGCTGATCCCCCATTGTGGAAGTGATACTCTCCAGTTCTTCGGTTGTAATGGCCTCCGTTTGAATCTGTTCGACCTGAGTGAGCTAGTCCCAGTGATGGCAGCAAGAGAGCCAGTATTACCCATAAAGCCAATCGTTTACTTGCTTTCATTGCCGACCTCCTCTAGAGGGTGAATTGCTTTTTTTCTTCATTAGTTTAAAGGTGTTAGCACTGAATGGCGATCTTATCATATCCCTGCCTGTTGCAATGGCTAACTCATTACTTTTGCGAGGTAATTTAAAAAGGACTTAGAATCTGCAAAATAGTTTGGATAAGCAGCTTGCAGTGCATGCATTGATCCTGCCGCCACCAAAACAACATCATAAGTCGGATCATCTTTGGCGGTTCTTTCTTTCTCAAGATAAGTTCTTGTCGCTTTATCTAAGTCTGATGATGCGAATTGAGTTACCATGATTGCTTGCGCTTGGTTTGTAAGTTCTAGTAGAAAGTAGTCTGTTTTATTGTCATGTTTTGTCGCGACATATTGTGTAGAAACGGCAAAGGCATTTAGGCGGTTCACCACGTTCAAACTATTTGCAAGGTTCCTTAATTCAGTTTTGGTTTCAATCCCGTTTAGATGTTCACCTGTGGGTCTTTTCTCAAGCTTCGCAAACTCAGCACTCGCGTACTTGAAAAAGTCGAGCCAGTCTTTACTTCCTTGACTAGCCTTTAAAGCTTGTCGCGTAAAAATGTCAACTATCTCAACTGAAGTCGCCCACGCATGCTGTATTTTTGATCGCAGTTGAAGCTCCACAAAATAGTCAGCATAAGGTTTTTTGCCACCGTTGTATTTGTAAACAAGATGTATCCCTCTATAACCGGAGTCCTTTGGACATTGTATATAATCATCCTTCTTATGTAGTTTGTGCCTTGTTCTGCTATTGGTTAAAACCGTAGATAATTTTTCAACGGAATTAACAGTATTAACAACAGAGCGACAACCGCTAATATCTTGCATACGATGAAGTTTCATCTGAGGATATCTAGACAGCTTATCAAGAATTGATGGTGTTCTTTTAAGGCGTTGTACAACAACAGCCCTAGCATCTATTTTACTTGATTGAGTTCTTAGGAAAATCAGCAACGCGTGCATAGGATAAGCATGTGCGGCCCTCCAGTTGGAAAGTATATCCATAGATGCTGTTTGTTCTTCATCTGTGATATTTTCAGCTATTAATTGCTCTCCAGCTCGCATCACATCTTTTTTTGAATAAGTACATGTTACCCACTTCATCTGATTCTCCTCTGAAGGTTTTTAAACGCAGCGGTTTGGTCGCTGTTGTTAGGCATTGTAGCAGAATCTAACTCCATGGCGGCATTAATACAAGCTCATTCTATGTGTTTTTGGGTAAAATTATATAAGGTGGATTTCTTCTTTCGCGGGTGACCGGAGGGGCTAAGGCCTGGGCGAGATTCGCGCCATAAAAAGGCCACCCCCACTATATTGGGTAGGTGAAAGCAAAAAAGGCGTCAATCGACGCCTTTTTTGTCATTGTGTTACTTATATCGATACAGGGTATCCCGGCTGATCTTCAAGTCCTTGGCAATCTGTGCTTTAGGTTCCCCGGCTTCAATCCTGTTCTTGATCTCGGCAATGCGCTCCGGTGTCATCTCCTGCTTGCGGCCTTTGTAAAGTCCCTTAGCCTTGGCAATCTGGACACCTTCTTTCTGCCGCTCTTTAATAATGGAGCGTTCAAATTCTGCAACCGCGCCCATAATCTGAAGCATAAGCTTTTTCATGGGGTCATCTTCTCCGGTGAATGTCAGGCTGTTCTTGACGAACGTAACAGAGACACCCTTGTTTGTTAGTTGTTCTACAAGATTCTGAAGGTCTGCCAAGTTACGGGCAAGTCTGTCCATGCTATGCACCATAACAGTATCACCCTTGCGGACAAACTTTATCATCTCCTGCAGAGCTGGTCTTTCGGTATCCTTGCCAGACAGCTTATCGGTGAATATCTCATCAAGCTCTATTCCTTCAAGCTGGCGCTCGATGTTCTGGGTTAAGCTGCTTACTCTGATGTATCCGACCGTTGCCATGCGACACCCCCTGAATCTGATTGACTGTACGATTTACATTTTAGATGTATAGTTCAGAATGTCAAGAATTATTTTCGTACATGTATATCTGACATGAAAAGTGTCAGATGCGTCTGTACGGTTTGGGTATACCTTAATCAGGCAGAGAGGTTTATTTGAATTCGTTTAGGGGATGCTGTAGTATCGGGAACAATTAACTGACCCTCTGAAGCTATAGGCACTCAATAATGAAACTGCGGTTACTTATTTGCACTATTATCTCTGCAATCTTGTTGGCTGCTGCATTGATTACGGAAGCAGCTGAAACAGACGTTCATGTAGTGGCTCAGCAATCAAAGCATGCGCAAAGCCCTGGTAATTATTATTTAGCATTGCGGTCTTTTACCCCTGTAATTGACTCCGGAGGCGTTGTCAGGTTTGAAGTGTATATAACCGGATATGGGATTATAAGAAGCTGTAAAATTATGATGTATTCAACGACCAATAGCTTTGATGATAAGCAATCATCGGTGAATTATGGTGTAGATATATATGATGATAGTTATCAATTTGGAACATCGAGCATTAGCATGAACCCGTCCGGCTATTTCGCAATATCATTTCCAGAATTAGTACGTCACAAAAAACACTTACACCCGTTTTTTTCAGATTGCGGTACTGCTTTATTAAATCCTTCTATGATCGTCACTGAAAACAAATCTATAAGAGCACCGCTGCAATTTGATTTAAAAACAAAAGAAAAGATACCTCCTGGAACTTACAGCTGCAATTTGTACATGACTTATTTTAATGGCGTTGAGTGGAAAGGAGACACACAGCAGCTAACATTCACTGTGCGAAATATATTGCAGAGAAATGAAGAAATGGCGTGGTACTTAGCGGTTGCTGCTGCAATAGCAGCTATTGTATCGGTAATCTTTCAAGTTTTTTCATATTTCAAGAAACAGAAAAAATCTGCATAGAGGTAGCAGACTAAAAGATCAAGGCCGGGGCAAGCCGGCTTTTTCATTTTAGGATTGTTAACCGGTTAATCTTCTGCTATGCTGGCAGATGGTTAACCGGTTAATGTTTTATAGGGGGAAGTATGCCGACGAAGAAGTCTCTGGCAGTAATGAAGAGCAGGGCGAAGAATCCAGATATGCAGCGTTTAGAACTGATCGTCCCTGTCTCGGTCAAAGAGCAGTTCAAGGAGCTGGCGAAGGTTAACCGGTTAACTCTGCCGGAGATGCTGGCAACGCTGATCGATGCAGCGGTGAATCCAGTTCCCGCGCCAGTGAAATTGTCTGATGCGGACATGGCAAGGCAGCTGCTAGCAGATAGTGGTGGCAACCGTACAGCAGCAAAGCGGCAACTGATTGAGCAGCTACAAATGGAATTCCCCGGCTACAAGGTCAATGGAGCGGGAACTAAAAAAGGTGGGGAGTTTTACGAAGCACAGCGAAAATACAAAAGCGTAGCGCAAGCGGTAGACAGAGAAACAAAGCCAGCCCCTGAAGTGCTACAGGCGCGTTAATTAACGCGCCTGAATAGTCAGGGCTGGCCTTGATCTAAAAACGGCTTAGAATCGAAATTTGAAAGCCTGGGCCGGCACAAGCAACAATCAGGCCAAGCCTACAGAAAAATGCACTCCATTAGAGAATTCTCTTGACAAAAATCGATTTTGCGGGTATAATCGGGGAGTCCGTTTTCGGACGACCTATACATAATAAGATTATACCCTAGCCTTTCCTCTTGATTTAATCCTATGCCTTCTTGGCTATCCTCTCCAAATCCTCATCCTCCCATTCACCCTCATGACCTACCAGACAATCGACGTTAACGCACAAACTGATTTGTAGGTTATCTCGCTGCGTCGGATTGAGCAGCTTGAAAAGTTCCGGGTGCTGATCGGCGTGCCGTTCGCAGGTTGTACATGCTGCCGGTGTGGTGGGGGTTTGGTTCATTGGTAATTCCTCCTTTATTAAAATTAATACGGAGGCTATACCATTATTTATACAGCTTGTCAACGGTGAATATGCACATTATGCTAATGATAGCTGGATGTTACATCTGCATTATAGTGCACATGTGAATTCTATCGTTTGCCTGAATGTACACCGGAGACACTTAACACCAAGCCAGAAGGCAGCTGTTGCTTTGGACATGCTGCCATTGCTGGAGGCTGAGGCGAAGGAGAGGCAACGGTTGGCGGGGAAGCTTTACGGGGAGAATTACCCCAAGCAAGAGGTTCTCTCGACGTTGAGAGAAGCTATCCCCTCACCTCGATCCGTTGACCTAGCCGCTAGCATGATCGGGGTGAGTAACAGCAACATCTCAGAGGTCAAGCGCATATCGAGGGTAGCGCCGGAGAGGTTGGATTAGTGGGAGTCAATTCAGGCGAATCGCCGGAATTTAACAATTTAGATAAGTTACGCATTACTAGCTAATGTAAGTCAGACCCGGAAACTATCCGGGTTTGAACAATTTCGAGGCTTTAGCTCAAAGGAGGCGTTTTGCCTCCTTTGGCTCAATCCCAAGGCATGCCGCTAAGCTCGTCCTGGCACGGCAACAAGGTGTCATCGGCGAATTCCAGGGGGCTGGAGGGAACGTCGAGCCGGTCAAGCACATCTGCATATTCCATCAATTCATCTTCCTGGGCCGGTTCGTGGTTAATACCATCCACGCCGTTGGTCTGCGGTGTGTATTCTTTCGAGGCTGGCCTGCGCCTCTTGGCCTTAGCAGGTCGCCTTAGCAAAGTCGAACCGCTGTAGTCACTCCGGGGGCTGGGTTCTACGGTTCCACAATCGGCGCAGGGTAGGCCGCGCTTGTAGGTGCTGGAGCTACAAAATGGACATTGCTGTCCGGTTGCTGGCGGTACTGCTACGTGTTTATTGTATGGGTGGCAAGTTGTGTGCTCTATCATTCAGGTAATCCTTATAGTTTTTGGGGTGGTCTAGGTATGGACGATAAAAAGAAAACAGCTTAGAAAGGCTCTGAGGAGACTACTAATGGGTCAAGATGGCGCAACCTAAGCCAAGCACAGGTAATGTCAACTGCAACTGGGCCAGAAGCAGCGATTATGGATATACTGCCGGTCGTCTGCTTGCCGGTGTAGTCGGCTGCAGCGTAGCGAATGGTATGTATTGACAAGCTGGTCTCCTTTAACGACTAGAGCCGCCATTGCTGGCAGCTCTAGGCATAACTATCTAATTTTGTTCAACCCCGTCGATTCGACTGGGTTAGGCTGGGCCTAAAACTACCACCGAAATGTCATCAACATCTCGCGGATCGAATCCGCTGAACACGTCTGGCCGGCTGTATTTTTCATCGTGGTGGCCTCTAATCAAGGCTACAACAGTTTGGTGAGCGCCCTCCCTGGAAACTGCGGGAACAGCGACAGTGCCCCGGATGATCTCTCTATCGACGAGTTCGATTTTATAAC
This sequence comes from Geoanaerobacter pelophilus, assembly GCF_018476885.1. Lineage (NCBI taxonomy): Bacteria > Pseudomonadati > Thermodesulfobacteriota > Desulfuromonadia > Geobacterales > Geobacteraceae > Geoanaerobacter > Geoanaerobacter pelophilus. The sequence goes on along the minus strand of NZ_JAHCVJ010000001.1, from coordinate 955,314 downwards.
TAACCATCCAGTTAAGCATTGGACACCTCCTCCACAAACATGTAAATCAGGCCGGTCTCGAAACCATCAACAACCAGCTCCTTGACTAGATAGGACTTGCCGTTGCTGGCCCGGAGAATATCATCGATCTGAACATCGGCGGTTGATGGCACGTATAACAACTGGTTCCTGAAGTTGTACGGAACATCGGAGGCTATTGCCGTGTGCTCAGCAGCTCCAGGTAATTTCCTGGAAATGGCTACGGTTTCTGAAAAAGGCCTGATAACCACTCCGATGCTGTCAGGGTTGGTGTCATCGTGGTGCTGGTGGCAGTTTGCGATGATGAACTTATTCTGTTTGTAAGCATCAACCAGGAGCGCAGCAGGCACTACATAATCGGTAGCTGCCAGCTCGAAGCTGGCACCGGAGTCGCCATCGTGGTAGATCGCCTTGAAGGTCGCCCCATCGGCAAAATGAAATTCCCGGCCATGAAACTGGATAAAATCGCTCATTAATCAACCTCCCGTAGCAAAGTTAAACGATACACATCTGCGGATAAATACCAGTATTCCACTATCTGGTGCCGATTTCCGTCCGTGTCCAGCACAATGCAAGGCGGCTTTATAGCCCTTAAGTCTAAGGGGGTGTGGACGTAAATAGTTGTAATATCAGGGGATTGTGACAGCAGCAAGTCTCCAGGGCCTACAAAGACAGGCTGCGGGGCTGGCTGGGGGTGCTCTACGATCAATTCTAGGGGTTCTGTGGGGTCTTTTCGTCTTAAAAATGCCATAAAAAATCCTTTGATTAAAATGTTGGGCGGCCAGAGCCGCCCATGCAGGAGAGTTGCCGGGTGTAGCCGCACAGCCCCCGGCGAGCTGCATCATACCGGAGGAGTACCGGCGCGGTTATGTGGTCAGTCGTCGATCTGCAACTTAGCCAAGTCGAGTATGGTTTTGGTCAGTAATAGGCTGCACTCGATGGCCTCGTAATCCTCTTCAGTTAGCCGGCTGCCGTCCTCTAGCTCAACCCATGACTTGCACTCAGCCATTGGAACAACATAGCCGCTGCCTGCCTTGATGGTTGTGGATTTGATGGGGCTGGTTGGGCCGGTGCCTGTGTCAATGAACTTCCGGGTGATTTCGCCAGGGGCTGCTTTGGTGCCTGTGGCTATGTCGTTGCTGGTGTGGTCGATTACTTTGCGCATTTTGACTCCCTTGCCGCTGAGAGGGTCGCGAGATGGTCAACGAGGATGTCGAGGACTTCGCCGATTGCCTTTCTACCTTCTGATTGCGAAGGATAGCTGTTTACGAGGTTTCTGAGCTGTTCGATAGTGGTGGACATTTTTGTGCCTTTCTTGCCCGTCAGGACTTCGTCCTTCCGGGGCTTCGCTTGGGGTTGATGTTGGATTGTTAAGTGGCTGTTATTACGGAGGTGCTGTGAATAGTGCGTAGGTATATTACTAGTGTTTTTCTGCAGGCTGCCTAATCGAACCATATATCGGGAGCAAAATTTACCTCTTGGGCTGGTAGCAACTCGATGGGTATAGCTGGCGGTTCCGATGCTGGCTGATCGAATTTACATAATTCTGTGATGCCATGCCTCGTTAAAAACTCCGATAGCATTTGGAAATCCGACTCAGTAGGTCGTGCCATCAGAGTGTCGAAATCTCTTATAAGCTCTTCCATTGTTTTGCTACGCTTAGGCTTTGCTACAGGCTTCCGGCGTGGTGCAAGGTCACGGCTGATTATCATCTTATCGACGTTGCCAAGCCATTCAGACCACCAAGCACATGATGGCCGGTTGTACTTCGTTTTGTAGCTCTTCTCCCGGAAATCCAAGAACCGTCTGACCAACCCAGAAACTAGAGGGCCGAGTTCGTCGCCGGTTGCTATCCGCTCTGCGATTGCCTTGGCTGTTGGTCTGTCCTGCGTCCGATATTCGACCCGGAGCCAGGGGAACTTGGTTTGCTCCAGCCGATCTTTTCTGTAGATGCAGATGGAGTTCCGGCCTGATCTGCGCCCAAAGTAAACAGTCTCGTTATTGATACAGATAGGCGGTTGTGGGGTGCCATCGTGTCGAGGTCTTATTAGTGGGGATACGATTTGTTCTTGGTAGCGGTCGGGGCTTGACAGCTCAACAATCTCCGACCAGGGCAACCGGTTCGCTGTGTCGTCCATTGCGATGTGCAGCACGGTAGGCTTGCCACCGAGATACAGCACTTGCCTGAAGAGTTCCGGCACGTCTATCGATAGCGGATTACCTGCATACGCTGAAAGAGCATACCCGCTGATCTGTATCAGGGTTGTGTTGGGGTTCTTGTCGGTGTCCGGGTCACAGAAAATCTCTATGAGCTTATCGCCGTTCTGACCAGACAGCAGGAACGACCGTTTGTAGTAGTTGCGCTTCCGGTTCTGCAGGTGGAAAAGCTCAAACGGGGTAGCAAACAGATTGCCAATAAGCTGTGGTAATGTGGATTCGTTATAGATAGCCGGAAGTGTAAAGCTAATCCAATCGAATTTGATGCCGGGTATGTCTGGGGTCATGCGTACACTCCATTAATGAGGTCGAGGCGTTTATTGATGGTGAACACGCTCTCATTAATTTTATGTACCTGGAAACGACCTGATTTTATCAAGCTTGGATCAAATTTTTTTACTTAGGTATGCTGGCGGTTATTCTGAGAGGAGGGCTATATAGTTTTCCTCGGAGAAGAGGGTGTGCGGGAATCCCCCCATATAACAAGTAGGGAGTCTAACGATAGAGGCGGGGCTGGGAGAGGTAGAGGTGTAATCCACTGTAATTACTTTGAATATATGAATATAATCGCTGTGGAGTTGGTGCTGGAGAGGCTTTGGGAAGATTTTGGAAGAAGAGAGTATTATCTGTTTCTAATGGGTCTTGCAATTACAACATCAAAATATTATGGCCGCCACTGGCTGCCACCTCCAGCGCCCGCTTGGCATGCTCCTGCCCCTTGACCTCGGCAAAGTCATCGCCAAAACCGACCTCCCGGTTGAACAGCTCCTCCAGATTGAGCCGATGCGGTGATATTTCCCTGGTGCTGTTCAGGAACTCGACCACCTCGGCCAGTTCGGCAACGCCGATCACCTCGATCCCCTCGACAACCGCGGCTTCGCAGGCATTCTCTGCAGGCAGGATTACCCCGGCCAAGCCGCTTTCCCGGGCATTGACCGCAATTGACAGTGCTCCGCGGATCGGCTTCACCCGGCCGTCCAGCGACAGCTCGCCCACCAGCAGGTACTCTTTCAGACGGTTCCCCTTGACCACGCCGGTGGCAGCCAGAATTCCGATGGAAATCGGCAGGTCGAACGATGCCCCTTCCTTGCGGATGTCAGCAGGGGCAAGGTTTACGGTGATTCGCCGCTGGGGATAGTCGTAACCGGCATTCTTCAGCGCCGATTTTACCCGGTCTTTGCTCTCCTTGACTGCGCCGTCCGGCAGTCCGACGGTGGCGAACTGCGGCAGACCCTGGGTGATATCCACCTCGACTTCGACCTGGATGGCATCAATGCCGATGACGGCGCTTGATAGAACTTTTGCGAGCATAGCTTTCTTTCAAGGCTGCTGTTTATGGGTGATCAGAATTGCGGTATCACGGTTTGAGCATGTCCAGATAGCGTTCCGCGTCCAGGGCCGCCATACATCCGGTGCCTGCGGAGGTGATTGCCTGCTTGTAATGCTGGTCCTGCACGTCGCCGGCGGCAAAGACCCCCGGAACGCTGGTGGCGGTGACATTGCCCTCACTGCCGCAAACTGTGCGGATATAGCCGTCGTCCATTTCCAGTTGCCCCTCGAAGATCTGGGTGTTAGGCGCATGACCGATGGCAATGAAACAGCCGTGAACCGGGATGTCTTTGGTGGAGCCGCTGGTGTGGCGGATCCGGATTCCGGTTACGCCGCTGTCGTCGCCCAGCACCTCGTCCAGCACGTGATGCCACTCGATGGTGACGTTGCCACCCTTGGTCTTTTCGATGAGCTTGTCAGCCAGGATCTTTTCGGAGCGGAACTTGTCGCGGCGATGGATCACGGTGACATGGCTGGCTATGTTGGAAAGATAAAGCGCCTCCTCGACTGCTGTGTTGCCGCCGCCGATGACCGCTACCGGCTTGTTGCGGTAGAAAAACCCGTCGCAGGTGGCGCAGGCAGAAACCCCTTTGCCTTTGAACTGCTCTTCAGAAGGGAGTCCGAGGTACTTGGCCGTGGCGCCGGTGGCGACGATCAGGGCATCGCAGCTATATTTGCCGGCATCTCCGGTGAGCACAAAGGGCCGTTTTGAGAGGTCTGCCTTGCTGATATGGTCGTAAATAAAAGTGGTATTGAAGCGTTCGGCGTGGCTCCTCATCCGCTCCATCAGGTCAGGCCCCTGGACACCGTTCGGGTCGCCGGGCCAGTTGTCGACCTCTGTGGTGGTCATGAGCTGGCCACCCTGCTGAAGTCCGGTTATCAGTACTGGCTGAAGGTTGGCGCGGGCCGCGTACACTGCCGCCGTGTAGCCGGCAGGTCCTGATCCGAGAATGATAAGCCTGTGATGAGACGACATCTGGTTGGTACCTCCTAGTTAATATGTGCAAACAATAACAGCAGGGGGGGCAAAAAGCAAGGCAAGCGGCTGCAGAACGGCATCTGCTTTGACCATGCGGCGATCCTCTGATACAATCTCTACATAACAGGCAAGCCCAAGGAGGAAGTGATGAAAAAGATCATTCTGCTTATTACCGCATTATCGCTATTGCTGTCAGCAACTGCTGTCTTGGCTGCGGATATCAGGTTTGTCTCGCCTCTTGTGCAAGGGGAGTTCAAAGACCTCAGCAAAGAGTTCGGAGCGGCGCTTGGCTACAAAAACGTCGCACCGCCGGTGCCGTTGGGCATCACCGGTTTTGACGCCGGGGTCGAGCTGTCGTTCATTGATGTCAAAAAAGAGAGTCGCTACTGGCGCTCTGCCTTCGGCAATGACGCCTCCGGTTATCTCGTCTACCCGCGCCTCAGGGTGCGCAAAGGACTGCCGTTCGGCATCGACGTGGGCGCCATGTATTCCTATGTCCCAGACAGCAACGTCAAGAGCTATGGTTTCGAGCTGAGCAAAGCGATCCTAGAAGGCGGGGCGTTATCTCCTGCCTTAGGGGTCAGGGCCACCTACACCAAGCTGGCCGGGGTCAGTGATCTGGACCTGCAGACTGCCGGGATCGATGCCACGATCAGCAAGGGGTTTGCCATCATCACCCCCTATATCGGCGGCGGGATGCTCTGGATCGACAGCAAGGCCAAGGGTGACTTGCAGCGCCTGTCAACAGCTGCCGGGACTCCGCTCAGCGAAGAGAAGATCTGGCTCCCCCGCGGCGTGGTCGGGGTGAAGGTAGCGCTGTTGCCGGTGGTCTCGGTGACTGCCGAAGCTGAATACGCAGTCAGGCCGATCTATTCGCTGAAAGCAGCAATCGGCTTCTGACAAAGAGGATTTCATGCACGCCGAATCGCATCTTGATCAAAGCATTGCCGGCCGCTTTATCTGGGCCATCCTGCTAACCGGTCTAACCCTGGTGGCCGAAGTGATCGGCGGGTTGTGGACCAACTCCCTGGCGCTGCTTTCCGATGCCGCCCATGTATTTCTGGATCTGTTCGCCCTGATCCTGTCGCTGGCGGCGATCCGCCTGGCTGCCATGCCCGCCTCGGAGACCAGAACCTTCGGCTGGCACCGGACCGAGGTCTTTGCCTCGTTCATCAACGGAGTCACCGTCTTTCTCATGGCAGTGGGGATCTTCTACGAGTCTTGGGTGCGCTTTCAGAATCCGGAAGAGGTGAAGAGCCTGCCGATGTTTATTATCGCCGCCATCGGCCTGGTGGCAAACCTGCTGTCTGCCGGGGCGCTTCACCAGCATTCCCATGACGATCTCAACGTCCGGAGCGCCTTCCTCCATGTGATCGGCGACGCTGCCGCTTCGGTCGGGGTCATAATCGGCGGGGTCATCATGTACTTCACCCACTGGTACCTGCTGGATGCCGTCATCTCTGCGGGGATCGGTTGCGTCATCTTCTGGGGTTCGTGGCGGGTGATCCGGGAATCGGTCCATATCCTGCTCGAAGGAGTGCCGCGGGGAATGAGCATCGATGAGGTGCATGATGCCATCATCAGTGTTGACGGGGTCAATGATGTTCATCACTTGAATATCTGGACCATTTGCTCGCATATCCTGGCCTTCTCCGCTCATGTCGATGTCAAACCGGAATTCAAGGGAGAGCAGGCAGGGGTGCTTCGTTCTATCGAGGAACTGCTGTTCGACCGGTTCCATATTTCCCACACCACCCTGCAAGTCGAATGCACCAGGTGCATCGAAGGGCCGGTGATCAAGGATATCCACCACCGCCCCCGTGCCAGTTCTCTGCACAGCCACGGTGGACACGCGCATGGACACGGACACCAACATGGGCAGGGCTGCAGCCATGACCACTGATGCTAACAGACAGGAAGACTGAATGCTTGATTTGCAGCTGATCCATGAAGCGAGTGATCGCCTGAAAAAAAGGGTCCGCAGGACCGAACTGATTCATTCCCATTATTTCAGCGAAAAGTTGGGGATTCCACTCTGGTTCAAGTGCGAAAATCTGCAGCGGACCGGCGCCTTCAAGATCCGCGGTGCACTTAATTTTATGACCTCACAACCGCGTGAGGCCCTGGCAAAAGGGGTAATAACGGCGTCTGCCGGGAATCATGCCCAGGGGGTCGCCTTTTCCGCCGATCTGCTCGGTGTGGCAGCCACGGTCTTCATGCCGGAGAGCACGCCGCCGCAGAAGGTCTTTGCCACCAGAGACTATGGGGCCGAGGTGGTGCTGACCGGCAGGACCTTTGACGATGCCTATGCCGCTGCGGTGGAAGCGGGCAAGGCGAGCGGCGCCCTGTTCGTTCACCCGTTCGATGACCCGTTGGTCATGGCCGGCCAGGGAACGATCGGGCTGGAGGTGTTGGAAGAGGTCCCCGACCTTTCCACAATCATCGTACCGATCGGTGGCGGTGGCTTGATCGCCGGCATTGCCACGGCGATCCGCGAGACCCACCCCCATGTCAGGATCATCGGCGTGGAATCGACGGCAGCGCCATCGATGCACTACTCGCTGCAGAAGGGGAAAATCTTTACCGCGCCAGTCACGGTCTCGCTGGCAGACGGCATTGCGGTCAAACGGGTGGGGAAAAACACCTTTCCGATCGTGCGCGACCTGGTTGACGAGGTGGTGCTGGTCGAGGAGGAGGATATCGCCCTGGCCATTGTCGCCCTGCTGGAGCGGACCAAGCTGCTGGTCGAAGGCGCCGGCGCGGTGCCGCTGGCGGCACTGATGGCCGGCAAGGTGGAGAATGTTTCCGGCAAGACGGTCTGCGTGCTCTCCGGCGGCAATATCGACGTCAAGACGATTTCGGTGGTGGTCGAGCGGGGCTTGCTGGCTGCCGGTCGCTACCTGAAGCTGAAGATCGAGCTGGACGACCTCCCGGGCGCTTTGGCAAAGCTGACGGTGGAGATTGCCGAGACCAAGGCCAATATCTCGATGATCACCCATGACCGTCGCTCCAAATCACTGCCGATCGGCAAGACCGAGGTGCACCTCGAACTGGAAACCCGCGGTTACGAGCATATTCAGGATGTGATCGGTCATTTGAAACAGGCAGGTTATGAGATCGATGTCTTAAAATAGGATTAAGGCATGATTCGGGAGAGAAGCGACAGGGTTCTTGGTGCCGCAGGGCGCGCTTCCTGTTTCAGCCGCAGAAGATCTGCAACCGTGTCCAGATCAAAGCCGGTCGCCAGCAACGCTGGACTTAACCCGAGGGATTCGGTTTTTTCCAGGCTCCTGGCCAGGGTATCCTGGCTGCTCCAGGGGATGTCAGCGAAGACTCCGGGATTGAGGCTGTTCATGGCAACCAGGTAATAGCCGCCATCTTCACTGGGACCGAATATGACATCTGCACATTGGCTATTAAGAAGATGGAACGCCTCGCTGATTCGCGCAACCGGCATATGCGGGGAATCGGTGCCAACAACGGCAACCGAACGGTAGCCAAAGGCAAAGGCCTTGGCAAAGGCATTCGCAAGTCGCTCCCCCAGATCGTCCCCCTCCTGCACCACCACCTCGGCATCGGGCGCCAGCAGTTTGAAGTCGGCACTCCGTCCAGGTTCGCCATCGAAAAAGATCATCCTGCTGGTCCCGATAATATCAGCACTGTTCTCCAGCGTGTCCAGCAACATGCAGCGATACAGCTCGGTTGCCTCATGAGTTTCAAGCGGGGGCGAAAGACGGGTTTTTACCTTGCCCGGTTCCGGCCATTTGGCGAAAATCAGCAAGGCATTTAGATGGTTAGAATTCATATCCATTACAATAAGTGGAGATTAAACCCGTAACTGGTTGAAATCCCGTGGAGGGCCGATTGTCAAGGTTTTACGCGGTTTTGTCTTTCGGGAAAAAGTTAGACTTTTCCACAGTTTCGGCGATTTTCCACAGAATTGTCAACAGTGTCCCGGAGTGCCGTCAAAAGGCAGATGACGGCTCATCGCTTCCGTAAATCCCTTTCAATCCGGGCGTATGCCGAATGCTTGTGGATTGACTCGAAGTTTTCAGCCGAAACACTGAACCAGGTGATTGCATCCAGCGCCGAGAGTCCCTGGGTAACTTCGCGGACCATATCTTCGACGAATTTCGGATTTTCAAAGGCATGTTCGGTTACGAATTTCTCGTCTTCCCGCTTCAGCAGCGACCAGACCGGGCTTGAACCGCACTGCTCGATCAGTTCAATCAAGTCCTCGATCCAGATGAAGTCGCGGTAGCGGATATTGACGGAAACGATGCCGCGCTGGTTGTGAGCGCCGTAGCGGCTTAACTCCTTGCTGCAGGGGCAGAGCGAGGTAACCGGCACCTGGACCCCGAGCACGAAGTCGAAATCGTCGCCCAGGGTTGCGCTGAAGCTGCAGGTGTACTCCATGAGGCTCTTTGCCTTGGACACCGGGGCGCGCTTTTCGATGAAATAGGGAAACTCCATCTCCAGGTGAGCGCTGGATGCACCGAGTTTTTTCTTCATTTCCTGGAGGATGGTCTCCAGCTTGTCCAGCGCGATCTCTTCCCGATAGGTGTTGAGGATCTCCACAAAGCGGCTCATGTGGGTCCCCTTGAAGTGGTGGGGGAGGTCGACGTACATGTTGATCCTGGCCACGGTATGCTGGAACTTGCGGTTCTTGTCCATCACCACTATCGGGTAAGAGATGTCCTTGACCCCGACCTTGTCGATAGCGATCTTGCGGGTATCGAGCCGGGTCTGCATGTCCGGCATCGCCGGACTGGTGGTCTCAGCGGCAACAGCTGTTTTTTTCGAGTTAGTCATATTTTTCCCAGGATGCTCACGATTCGCGCGTCAGGTATTTCACCGGATCAGGGATGCCTGCCTCGATGAACCCTTTCAACCGCAGGCGGCAGGAGTCGCACAGTCCGCAGGCAATCCCTTCCGGTGACGGGTCGTAGCAGGAGTGGGTCAGGCTGTAATCAACCCCGAGCGCGACCCCTTTCTGGATGATCTCCGCCTTGGTCAGGTTGATCAGCGGCGCGTGGATGGTAAGGCGATTGCCCTCAACACCGGCCTTGGTCGCCAGATTGGCCATTGCTTCAAACGACGCGATGTATTCCGGACGGCAATCCGGGTAACCGGAGTAATCAAGGGCATTGACGCCGATGAAGATGTCGAAGGCGCCAAGCACTTCGGCCCATCCCAGGGCAAAGGAGAGAAAGATCGTGTTGCGGGCCGGAACGTAGGTAACAGGGATCTCGCTCCCCACTCCTTCCTTGGGTACTGCGATGTTGCTGGTCAAGGCGCTGCCGCCAACCTTGCGATAGTCGAAATCAACCACAAGGTGCTCGGCGGCGCCGGCCTTCTTTGCATGCTTCTTAGCAAGATCAAGTTCCACAGAGTGGCGCTGGCCGTAGGAAAAGCTGATGGCAAAGGGTGAATAACCCTCTGCTTTGGCAATTGCCATGCAGGTGGTGGAGTCCAACCCTCCACTGTAAAGGATAACGGCTTTCTTGGTCATGGTGTTACCCTCATTCACTGTTGTTTTGACTGAGCATTATCTAAGCAGCCTATCAAGAGTGACGCCGGATTGCAACGGCCTATCCGGATTCAGAACAACGAGAACTTCACGTACCGCTTGGGGTTCTCCTTGATATCCTTGACCAGGGCGTCCAGGCTGTCGACGGTCTTGTTCATCTTCTCGTAAAGTTCTTTGTCCGACACCAGCTTGCCGGCAGTGCCGTCTCCTTTTTCCAGCTTCGAGGTTACTGTTTCCAGCGACTTGAGTGAGCTGTCGGCCTTTTCCAGCAACTCCATCCCCTTGTCGTAAAACTCCCGGTCGCCGAGCAGCTTGCCGATGGTGCCGTCGGTTGAGGTGAGCTTCCGGTTGAGCTCGCGGACATCGTCAGCAGCCTGGTTGCTCTTGTCAGCCAGGGTCACCAGCTTGTCGTATAGCTGCCGGTCTCGTACCAGCCGCCCGAGGGTGCCATCGGCAGAGTGGATGTCTTTCAGGGTATCCTCGGCCCGCTCCAGAATAGCGATCAACCGGTCATACGGTTCCGAACTCTTGCTGAGCTTGCCCAGGGTTCCCTGGCCGGAGTTGACCGAGTGGGCAAAGACCTTCAGTTCGGCGGTGAGGTTCACCAGGTGGTCGTAGAGCTTGGGGTCCTTGGTAAGACGGCCGAGCGACCCCTCGCCATTGTCCATTTTGGTCATGATGCCGTTGAGCTTGTCGAATGCGGCGCCTGCCTTTGACATCACTTCGTCCAGCCGGGTAACGCTGGTGCCGTAAACAACGGTCAGCGGCGGTTCGCTGACCGAAACGCTCGGAGTGATGTCCACGTATTTTTCTCCCATCAGGCCGCGGGTCTTGATGGTGATGACCGAGTCTTTGCCGATCTTTTTGAGCGACTGGCGCTCGACTTCGAGCAGGATTTCCACCTCGTTGCTCTGGTTTGGTTTCGAAAAGCGGATATCCTTGACAATCCCCACGTCCAGACCGGCCAGCCACACCGGTGCGCCGACCTTGAGCCCGGCAACATCGGTCATGATCACCGAGAGATCGCCCTTGGGTATGAAAAACTTGGTCTTGTCCCCCATGACCAGCACTCCCCCGGCAAACAGGAGCAGTGCGCACACGATCAGGACCCCTGCCTTGACCTGCGCCCATCCTATGTTATCGCTCCGCTTCATTTTCAGCCTCACTCCTTGTGGGGGATCGCCAGTCCGATTATCGGTTCGACTATATGGTCGGTGATAAACAGCGATTCCCTGGTCGGCGAGAAGAACTCGCGTATGGCATTATCGTCACAGTTTTTCAGGTCGTCTGCCGTTCCATCCAGTATCAGCCTGGTGTCATGGAGGAACGAGAACTTCTGGGAGACGGCAAAGGCGGTATGCAGGTCGTGAGTGACCATCAGAGTCGTCTTTCCCTGCTGCTGCAGCATCTGCATCAGGTGGCGGATGTTGTAGATACCGATCGGGTCGAGGCCGGTGGTTGGCTCGTCGAAGAAAATATACTCCGGTTCGGCGGCAATGGCCCGGGCAATGGCCACCCGTTTTTTCATGCCGCCGGAAAGCTCGGCCGGATAAAGGTCGATGGTGTTCTCCAGCCCGACAAAGCTCAGCTTTTCCAGCACAATCCGCTTAATCTCAGCCAACTCCAGTGTCCCCTCTTCGAACAGCCGGTAGCCGACGTTTTCCCCGACGGTCATGGAGTCGAACAGCGCTCCCCACTGGAAGACGATGGCGATGTTGCGTCGCAATACCGACAGCTCATTTTCCCGCATGCCGGCAATCGGGCGGCCATTGAGGTAAATGGCGCCGGAGTCGGGTTTCAGCAGGCCGAGCAGCAGCTTGAGGATGGTGGTCTTGCCGACGCCCGATACCCCGAGAATGGTCCGGTTGACCCCTTTCTCCAGGGTCAGGTCGAAATTGCGGATGATCTGCCGCCCTCCTATCGAGTAGGAGACCTTTTCCATCCGTATGCCGGGAAGGGTTTCACTCACTGCATCACCTGAACACGATGAAGATCTTGGTCATAAAAAAGTCTGTGATAAGAATCAGCACTGATGACAGCACCACTGCCCGCTTGGCCGAGGCACCGACCCCCTCGGCGCCGCCGTGGGTGGAGAGGCCGACATAGCAGCCGATCATGGCGATGATGAAGCCGAACACCGCCGGTTTCACCACCCCTTCGATCAGGTCCTGGAACACCATGAATTGCGGCAGCGACTTGTAATACATGAGCGGGTTGATGTCGTAACCGGCGGCAATGATGTAGCCGCCGAGCAGCGCCACTGCATCGGTGAAGATCACCAGCAGCGGCAGGGCAAGCACCGTTGCCTTGAGCCTGGGAGTCACCAGCCGCTTGATGACGTCGGTGCCCTCGACCCGCATGGCATCGACCTGCTCGGTGACCACCATGGTGCCAAGTTCCGCGGTGATGGCAGAGCCGACACGGCCGGAGATCATCAGCGATGCCAGCACCGGTCCCAGCTCCTTGACCATGGTGACGCAGACCATGCCGCCGACATAGCTGGTCGCCGCGAACGGCTTCAACTGGATCAGCGCCTGCAAGGCCATGACCATGCCGGTAAAGAGCCCGGTCAGGCAGCTGATGAAGATGGAATCAACACCGATCTTCTCAAACTGGACCGCAAACTCCCGGTAGTAGAAGGGAGCGGAAAATACCCGGACGACCGCCTTGGCCGACAGTTTGAAGAAGTCCTGGACATTGAGGAAGAAGATTTTCAGGCGTCGTTCCGCAAAGGTGTCTTTCATGGCAGGATTACCTGGAAGGATAGGGGCTGATGGTGCCTGGGGTTCATGGCTGTTTCAGCGCGTTAAGGAGCGCTTCCCGGGCATCTTCGATAAAAATGAACTCCAGGTCGTTTTTTACCGCTTCCGGGATATCTTCCATGGCGTCACGGTTGCGTGCCGGTACCAGCAGGGTTTTGACACCGGCGCGGCGGGCGGCCAGTGCCTTCTCTTTCAGTCCGCCGATCGGCAGGATCCGGCCGGTCAGGGTGATCTCTCCGGTCATGGCGACATCACGGCGGGCGGGCTGGCCTTTCAGCAGCGACACCAGAGCCGTGGCAATGGTAATGCCTGCCGACGGTCCGTCCTTGGGGATACTGCCGGCCGGGACATGGATATGGATGGTCATCCCCGCAACTGAGGTCGCCTCAATGCCGAGTTCATCGCGGTTGGCCTCGACAAAGGAGAGCGCTGCCCGGGCCGACTCCTTCATCACATCGCCAAGCGAGCCGGTGAGGATCAGTTCCTCTTTCCCCTGCATCCTGGTGGCTTCAACAAAGATGATGTCTCCGCCGCTTTCGGTCCAGGCCAGCCCGGTCACTACCCCGACCCGGTCAGCCTCGGCTGCCACCTCGTTGAAAAATTTGCGGGGGCCGAGGAACTCTTCGACTATGGCTGGAGTGATTTCTACTCGCTCCGGTTTCCCCTGGGTTTTCTCCTTGGTGACCTTGCGGCAGATCGAGGCGATGTTGCGCTGTAGGTTCCTGACCCCGGCTTCCCGGGTATAGTTATCGATTACCGCGCGGATCGCTGCCTCGCCAAAGCGGGTGGTCTCGCCGGAGACCCCGTTTTCCTCCATCTCCCTGGGGATCAGGAAGCGGGCAGCAATCACCTCTTTTTCCTCTGCCGTGTAACCGGATAGCTGCAGCACCTCCATCCGGTCCTTGAGCGCCGGGGGAATCGGGTCCAGCTGGTTGGCAGTGGTTATGAACATGACATTGGACAGGTCGAACGGCACATCCAGGTAATGATCGGTAAAGGTGCTGTTCTGCTCGGGATCAAGCACCTCCAGCAGGGCACTGGCCGGGTCGCCGCGGAAGTCGAGCCCGATCTTGTCGATCTCGTCCAGCATGAACACCGGGTTGTTGCTGCCGGCGCGGAAGATCTCCTGCATGATCCGTCCGGGAAGGGCGCCGATGTAGGTACGGCGGTGGCCGCGGATCTCCGCCTCGTCGCGCATGCCGCCAAGCGACATCCTGATGAACTTTCTCCCCAGTGCCCGGGCGATAGATTTGCCGAGCGAGGTTTTGCCGACCCCTGGAGGCCCCACGAAGCAAAGGATCGGCCCTTTCATCTTATCCTTGACGGTTCGGACCGCCAGGTATTCCAGGATCCGTTCCTTGACCTTTTTCAGGTTGTAGTGGTCCTCGTCAAGCACCCGTTCGGCCTCGTTGATATCGCGGTTATCCGCGGTTCCTTTCTGCCACGGCATGCCGGCCAGGTAATCGAGGTAGGTGCGGGACACCGTATATTCCGGGGATGAGGGGTTGATCCGATCCAGCCGCTTGATCTCCCGGTCGGCAATGATGCGGACCTCCTGGGGCATGGTCGCTGATTCGATCTTTTTGCGCAGCTCGTTCATTTCGGCGTTGCGCGGGTCTTCTTCCCCAAGTTCTTCCTGGATATGTTTCATCTGCTCGCGCAGCAGGTATTCCTTCTGGGTCTTGCCCACCCGTCGCGACACCTCGCTCTGGATCTCGTTCTTGATCTGCAGCCGCTGGATATCCTCGGTAAGATGGAGGTAGACCTTTTTCAGCCGTTCCACGGGATCAATGGTTTCCAGCATCTCCTGAAGCTGATTAGGCGGCAGATTGCAGTAGATCGCCACCAGATCGGCCAGTCGGGCCGGGGTATCGATGTAGTCTACCATCTTCATCACGTCTTCAGGGAGCGGCCTGCCATAGGAGAGGGCGATCTTGAGAAGGGCGGAGAGGCTTGATACCAGGGCATCGGTGACGATGTTCTTTTCATAGAATTCGCGAACTATTTCCAGCTTGGCCAACGGCACCGGCGATTCCTCGACCATCTCCTGAATAGTGCAGCGCGCCAGCCCTTCGAGGGTGATCTTGGTGCTGCCGTCGGAGGTCAGGTGGGTAAGCTCCACGAGCTTGCATACCGTGCCTATTGGACGCAGCGCTTCAGCAAGCTCGACCTGATGCTCCTCCCGGCGCATGAAGATTGCCAGCAGGCTGTCATGCTTGCGGCTCTCCTCAAAGACCGACAGGTCTGCCCCTCTCAGGTACAGGGTTATCATCATGTACGGGAAGGCCACCAGTTCGGACTGGATGTAGAGCGGCACACTCTCCGGCAAGGTTATGGATTGAGTTGTTGGCATGGCTAAATCGTACCGGCACTAATAGGTTATGTCAAGGATGCGGTCTGTTCCCATTCGGCGTAAAGTGCCTTCAATCGGGCATCGATGGCGGAATGCTCTTCGGCGGCAGCGTGGATGGCCTGGTAGTCTCCGGCAATCTCGGGATCGGCAAGCTTTAGCGCCAGCTCCGCCAACAGGGCTTCCTCTGAAGCGATGGTGGCCTCAAGCTCGGCAATTCTTTTTTGTCGGGCGCGTTCCTCTTTTTGCCGCTGCTTGTCAAGTTCGCGTTGCTGCTGCCGGTCCTCCTTGGAGACAGGGGCATCATGTGCGGGCAATTCACGAATTGCCCCTACGTCGGTTCCGGCCTTCTTGGCCAGGTAGTATTCGTAGTCGCCCATGTACGAGGTCAGCGTGCCCCCTTCCACTTCTACCACCCTGGTGGCCAGGCCGTCGATGAAGTGGCGGTCATGGGAGACAAACACCACGGTGCCGCTGAACGAGCGGAGCGCGTCAAGCAGCACATCCTTGCTGAACAGGTCGAGGTGGTTGGTCGGTTCGTCCATCAGCAGCAGGTTGGCCGGTTTCAGCAGCATCCGGGCCAGGGCCAGCCGGTTCTTCTCACCGCCGGACAGCACTCCGATCTTTTTATGGATATCGTCGCCGGAGAAGAGGAAGGCGCCGAGGATGTCGCGCAGCTGCGGCACCATATCGTAGGGGGAGGTCGCGAGCAGCTCCTCGTAGGCACTTTTCTGCTGGTCCATCACCTGGGCCTGGTCCTGAGCAAAGAAGTCGACGGAGACATTGTGGCCGATATGGCGCTCACCAGCCTGGAAGGTCTCGCCGTTCAGGATCCGCATCAGGGTCGATTTACCGGCGCCATTGTGGCCAACCAGGGCGATCCTCTCCCCGGACTCGATGGTCAGGCCGATGTCTGCCAGCACCTGCTTCTCGCCATACGACTTGCAGATGCCGGACAACTCCATGACCACCCGGCCGCTCTTGGGCGGGGAGGGGAAGCGGAACCTGATCCGTTTCCGTTCCGGCGGCAGCACGATCCGCTCGACCTTTTCCAGCTGCTTGATGCGCGACTGCACCAGCGATGCCTTGTTGGCGTTGTAGCGGAAGCGGCGGATGAAGTCCTCCATGGCCGCCACTTCCTCGTCCTGTCTTCGTTTGGCCTCGCGCAGCGCCGCAACCCGCTCTTCGCGCTGGACGAGATAATTGCTGTACGAGCAGTGATAATCGGTGAGGGTATGGTTCCAGACCTCGGAGATCCGGTGACAGACCTGATCGAGGAAGAAGCGGTCGTGAGAAACCAGGATCACCGAGTAGGGGTAGCTGCAGAGGTACTCCTCCAGCCAGTTGCGCGCCTCGATGTCCAGGTGGTTGGTCGGCTCGTCGAGTAGCAGCACGTTCGGCTTCTGCAGCAGTAGCCGGGCCAGGGCGATCCGCATCTGCCAGCCGCCGGAAAAGTCGCTGCAGTCCTTTTCCCAGTCTGCCTGCACAAAGCCGAGTCCCCGCAGCACCTTGGCCACTTCGGCCTCCATGGCATAGCCGCCGCGGACCCGGAACTGCTCCTGGATATGGCCGTAGCGCTCCAGCAGCGCCTCATGTTCCGGCGCATCAAAAGCCACGGTGGTCATCCGCTCTTCCAGCTCTTTCAGCTCGTTGCCCATGGCCTGCAGATCGGCCAAGGCCGCCAGCCCTTCCGCAAATAGCGACTTGCCCCGGGTGACGATCCCTTCCTGTGGCAGGTAGCCGACCGTTGCCCCTTTGGCAAAACGGAGCTCACCGGATGATGTCTCCACTTGTCCGGCAATGATCCGCATCAAGGTCGATTTGCCGGCGCCGTTTTCGCCGACCAGGCCGACCCGCTCACCCTTGGGGAGGTGCCAGTTGATGTCGGTGAACAGGGGCTTTCCGGCGAACTCTTTGGTCAGGTTGGCAAGCTGCAGCATGGAATGACTCTCCCGAATTCGATAAACGCCTTATTTAGCGGCAATTCACCTTGGTTGTCAATGCCCGGGCTGTTTTTTTCTCAACGGTGGCCTGCTTCAGTCAGGCGCATCAAGGTCGTGTTGGTTCGTTAGAATTGTGTGACTTTTTGTATTTGAAATATAATTTTTCAAGCGGCTTGATATAATCAGGAACCAAAGAACGGGCGGGTATAATCTTAATCATGGGCAATGTGAGGCAAATACTCAGACTCAGCAACTGCGACATCTCTGATACGGCGTATCGCAGGATAATCATCTGGGCCATTATTCTGCTGGGGTCCGCGCTCTACGCGCATACCTTGCCGTTTCCTTTTGTCTGGGATGGGCGCGGCTATATCTTAGGCAATCCTTTGGTTAAAGGGTTTGGTTACTACGATGACATCCTGAACATCGGCAAGTTTGTCCAGCTCGACGAAAAGCTCGGTATTCCTTCGGACTACGTTACCAACTTTATCCAACGCCCTATTACCTATTTTACCTTTAGCATCAACTATCTGCTTGGCGGCAACAATCCAGCCGGTTACCGGGCGTTCAACATCGCAATCCACCTTTTCAATACAATCATTATCTACCGCTTGCTGGAAAGGATTCTGCAGAGGAGCAGTGACAGCAAACTGCTTGACCGGTTCTCAACACGATTCATTCCGACTGCCAGCGCCATGTTGTTTCTGGTGCATCCGCTGCAAACCGAGTCAGTTATCTATATCACCCAGAGATTCACCTCAATGGCGGCCGGCTTTTACCTGATGACGGCCTATCTCTATTTTTGTTCAACAACAGGCAGTGACAAGCGGCGTGCGACATTGCTTTACTGGGCTTCAGTTGCCACCCTGCTTGCCGGGATGCTGACCAAGGAAGTTGTCTTCACTGCCCCTTTTGTTCTGCTGCTCCTGGAGATTATTGTTCTGGGGAATCCCTGGAAGAGCTCGTTGCAAAAAGTCTTGCCGCATATGCTGTGTCTGCCGGTTATCCCATCGCTGGTGATGGTCGCCACCGCCGCACAAAAGAGTTCAACTGTTTCACTGAAAAATTCGCTTAATGCCATCAACTTCTATGACTATTCCATTGCGGATTATGCGACCACCCAGTTATGCGCCATTGTAAGCTATATTCGCCTGATATTTCTTCCTTACGGGCAAAATGCCGATCATGACTACCCGCTGTACACCTCGCTCCTGCAAGGCAGAGTGCTGCTGTCACTTACTGTGCTTACCGCTATTGTCGTATCATCATTGCTTCTCTATCGGCGCAAGCCCCAGGAACAGCACCAATCGCTGCTGTTTTTTGGAGTAATGTTCTTCTTCATCTCGATATCTGTTACTTCCAGCATTGTTCCCATGGCAGAGCTGCTGGTTGAACGGCGCACGTATCTACCCTCGTTTGGGGCTTTCTTGTCAATCGTCTCTGCCGCTGACCTTTTGAGGATAAAATGGCGCGCTATTATTGCCAGAAAAGTAATGATGGCCGGATTTGCCGTGTGGTTGATCATTCTTTGCGGGGTCACCTATGCGCGTTCCGAAGTGTGGCGATCAACCGTCTCATTCTGGCAGGATTCGGCATTGAAAAGCCCCAATAAGCTGCGCCCGATGCTGGCCCTGGTTGCTGCCTACTTTGACCGGAAACAGTATGAGCGTGCTGCGGCCTGGCAAAAAAAAATAATAGCCCTATATCCAGCGGAACAGAATTATTACGTTATTCTTGAAGAATTGCAGTACTTGCAGGGGCTGTACACCGATTCCATCGAAACCGGCGTACAGGCTTTGTCACTGGGGGATGGTAGTGCGACGATCTATTATTTCCTTGGGCTGGCATATGCTAAAATCGGTTTGCCCGGCGATGCCGAGCAAGCTCTGAAATATGCCATAGCCCTGGAGCCGAAGTTCTTGGATGCCCATCTGGCGCTGGCGGAATTTTACAGATCTGCAAAAAACTACGCCGGCGCCCTGGAACAGTACCGCGTGGCGGCAAAACTCGACCCGCAAAAAAAGCATTTTGCCAAAATAATTGAAGATCTTGAGGGGATTACGGCCACCGGGCGGCTGACCAAAAGTAAGTAGGCTGCTGACCGCTGGCTTCACCGAAAGGGGGCAAATCATGTCCTACTGGCTGTTTAAATCCGAACCGGGCTGTTTTTCCTTCGATGACCTGAAAAATCGCCCCGACAGCACCGAGCATTGGGATGGGGTACGCAACTACCAGGCGCGCAACTTCCTGCGGGACCAGGTCAAGCCGGGGGATCTGGTGCTGTTCTATCACAGTAATATCCCGGAGCCTGCCGTGGTCGGGCTGGCAGAAGTGGTGCGGGAAGGTTACCCCGATTTCACCGCCTTTGATCCGCACAGCGAGCACTTCGACCCCAAATCCTCTGTCGCAGCCCCGATCTGGTACATGGTCGATGTCCGTTATGTCGAGCCGATGAAGAAACCGGTGACCCTGGAACGGATCAAGACCAACCCGCTGTTGTCCGAAATGCCGCTCGTCAAGCGCAGTCGGCTCTCCATTCAGCCCGTGACGCCAGAGCAATGGCAGATGATTCTCGCCATGGCCGGCATGGAAACCTGACCTTATCGTTGGTCCCAAAAGCTGTTTTTCATGGCGTTAAGCTAAATCTCTGCTATAGTTGCATAAAATTTCATGCCAATGATCGCCAGACGGCGTTATTGATACATCAGCCGGTGGAGAACCTTGATTTTCCCGGCACTAAAGAGATTGGAGAAGAGAGTTAATGTCGAAAAAGATGCTGATCAACGTGATGCACCCCGAAGAGGCGCGGGTGGCAATTGTCCAGGATGGCCGCCTCATGGAGCTGGATATAGAGATCGCCGGGAGTGAGCAGACCCGCGGCAATGTCTACAAAGGGGTGGTGGTGCGGGTAGAGCCTGCGCTGCAGGCTGCGTTTGTGGATATCGGCCTGAAACGGCTCGCATTCATGCAGATGGGTGAGCTGCACCCGGATTACTGGCAGTGGCGCGACGACATCCTGGAGGACCAGCGCAAGCGGCGGCCCCGGATCCAGGAAGTGCTCCGCCGCGGCCAGGAGCTGATCGTCCAGGTGGAAAAGGGCGAGCGGGATATGAAAGGTGCGGCGGTTACCACCTACATGTCATTCCCCGGCCGTTACATGGTGCTGATGCCAGGCAGCGATTCCGCCGGCATCTCCCGCAAGGTCGAGGGTGAGGGAGAGCGGAAGAAGCTCAAGGAGGCCATTGCCGAGATGGAGATCCCGGAGGGGATCGGCTACATCGTCAGGACCGAAGCGGTCGGCAAGACCAAGACCGAGCTGAAGAAGGACCTGCAGTACCTCCTCAAGCTGTATCAGGGCATCCTCGACAAAGGGGCTACGGTCAAGGCGCCGGCGCTGATCGCCGAGGAAACCGACCTAGTCACCCGCACCATCCGCGATTATTTCACTGCAGAGATCGACGAAGTTCTGGTGGACAGCCAGGCCCACCACAAGCAGATCAAGGCGTTCTTCAAGGCGACCATGCCGAAGTTCGAGAAACTGGTGAAGATGCACCAGGAGAAACGGCCGATCTTTTCCAAGTACCAGCTGGAAGAGCAGATCGACCTGATCTACGAGAAAAAGGTACCGCTCCCGTCTGGCGGGTCGCTGGTGATCGAGCCGACCGAGGCGCTGGTCTCCATCGATGTCAACTCCGGCAAGACCACCGGTGAGCGGGGGGTGGAAGATACCGCATTCAAGACCAACATGGAGGCGGCCGAGGAGGTTGCCCGCCAGCTGCGGCTGCGCGACCTCGGTGGTCTGATTGTCATAGATTTCATCGACATGCGCGATCGCAAGCATATGGCCGAAGTTGAGAAGGTGCTGAAGAACGCCCTCAAGCTGGACAAGGCACGGGTGACGGTCGGCAAGATCTCCCAGTTCGGCATGCTGGAGATGTCGCGCCAGCGGATCAAACAGACCATCGAGCAGGCTATTCACTTGGAGTGCCCGCACTGCAGCGGCCGCGGCAAGGTCAAGAGCGTGGAGGCAGTGGCGCTCTCCTTCCTCAGAAAGGTCCATGGCGCTGCTGCCAAGGGGACCGCTGCCGAGATTCGTGGCGGTCTGCCGCTGGAGGTCGCCTATTACCTGCTCAACCGCAAGAAGCGTGAGCTGGTGGGGATCGAGAACGACTACGATATCAGCGTGACGGTCAAGGGCAAGACCTCGTTCCTGATGAACCAGGTGGAGCTGGAGGTGATCAAGCGCGACAAGCCGCTCCACGAGGAGCGGTCGCATGCCGAAGAGGTTGAACTGAAGCCGGCTGCTGCTGAGGTCAAGAAGGAAGAAAGTCAGGAGCATGGCGAGCCTCAGACCGAAGAGGCCAAGGCCAAAAAGAAGCGGAAGCGGAGCCGGAAAAAGAAGCATCCCGAGGGGAGCGAAGCCGCAATAGCGGCCGAGTCTTCGGAGCAGTCGGAGATAGCTGAAGAGGAACCTCTTGCATCTGTAGAGGCCGACGAGGATGCTCTTCATGAGGAGCCAGTGGCTGCAGAAGCCGAAGGGGGCGAATCCGGCGAGCATGCCGATGGCAAGAAGAAGCGTCGCCGTCGGCGTAAAAAGAAGAAGAGTGGGGGCGTTGCTGGCGAGGTTGCTGCTGATGCCGAATCTGGCGGACAGGGTGAGGTTGCCGAAACTGAGCCGGAAGAGGCTGCAGCAACCGATGAAGAACCGGCGGCTGCTGAGTCTGAAGAGTCGCATGCGGCAGGCGAGGCCAAGAAGAAGCGCCGTCGTCGGCGTCGCAAGCCGAAAGCTGCCGGAGAGTCGGGGGGCGAAGAGCTGCCGGTTAGCCAGCCTGAAGAGCCTGTTGCCGTGGCGGTGGCTGAACCAGCACCGGCTGAAGAACCGGCAAAGAAGCCGGCCAAACCCCGTAGGTCGCCGCGGAAGAAGGCAGAACCTGTTGAAGCCGCACCTGAAGTAGCCGTAGTTCCCGAAGTTGCTGCCGTAGCAGTTGAACAGGCTGCACCGGCAGCAAAAAAAGCAGCCAAGCCGCGGCGCACGACGAAAAAAGCGGTGGTAGAAGCCGAACCAGCGGCAGAGCCGGTGGAAAAGCCGAAGACAGCGCGCAAGCCGCGAGCAAAGAAGAAACCTGCTACCGAGGAGTAATGGTCATGAAGCCGATTTTCTACTGTCTGGCTCTGGCATCATTGGTTGTGGCGCTGGCCGCCCCTGTTGCCGAAGCCGCGGGGACCGATGTCATCCGTGAAGCGAGTGTCTATCCGTTCTTCCAGTATTTCAAATGGGAAGAGTTTAGTCGTGACGGCGCCAAACTACTCAAGGAAACCGGTCCGCAATTTGGCGTTGGTGGCAATATCAAGCTGGACCTTCTCAAGGGAAACGCGGGTGCCATGACCGTTGCGGCTAAGCAGGAGCTGTTCGGCGGGGTGGTGGACTATGACGGCCAGTTGCAGGACGGCACTCCGCACAAGACCGATGTCAACTATTTCGGGAGCTATACAGAACTGGACCTTGGTTGGGCGATCCCTTACCGGAAGATGACAATCGAACCGTTCAGCGGTTTGTCGTATCGCTGGTGGCTCAGGGACCTGCAAGGTTCCGGCGGCTATACCGAGAACTGGTACTCGCTTGCCCTGTTGCTCGGTCTCCGCAGCCAGTACGAACTGGGCACGGAAGCCCGGTTCTTTGTGGCCGGTGCGGCTAAATATCCGTTCAGCAATAGGAATGCAATTGACAATTACCCTGGCGTCGGCGAGATCAATCTCTCTCCGGGGAGCGAATGGTCAGCGTTGGCCGAAAGCGGGATAAAGTACAAACAGTTTACGGCAACGGTCTACTATGAAAACTTCATCTTTCCGGCATCTGACCCGGTCACTCGGTACAATGCCTTCCGGACGCCTACTCCTGGTCCATCCAGCTTTGTCCAGCCCCGCTCCGAATCCGAAATCTTCGGCCTGCGGTTCGGCTGGGCCTTCAAATAACAATAAAAATGGGGACGGCCGCTAACGGCTGTCCCCATGATGGTTGCTCTCCTCGGCCGGTCAGGCTCCCTTGAGGATCAACTCGGCGCGCTCTCGCTCGCTGGGGGACAGATCGGGCGGCACAAGCGCCTCTCCCCTCTTTTCAAAGACAATAAAGCGGGCGCACTCCTCGAACTTCCCCTTGCAGTAGTTGTTCTGCACCATCATGGCTGTCGATGGGCTATTCTTCATGTTCTCCACGAAAAACCGACATTTGCTGTAATTGATGCACTCTGTCATAACCACTACCTCCAGCTTCTTGATTATATTAAATACCTGATCATCCTTTTTTCACGATCTCCAAGGCCTTTGCCGCCTGGTTGGGAAACAGGTCGAGCGGGACTTTTTCCCGACCGAGGGATTTTACGACGATCATCCGGGCACAGTTGCTGAATTCTCCCTTGCAGTAAATAGTCTTGAAGATTTCAGCTGTTGACGGCATGTCTGCCATCTTGTCGTTAAAAAAGATGCAGCCTTTGATCAGTTCGCATTCCGCCATATGTCACCTCCATAGGTCTTGTTTGTTAGGACCTTATCGGAAGAAACCCGTATAACTTGAAGTTAAAATAAGTGCCGCTACTGACTGTAGTGCCTGACGCATTGCGCCGGGTACCGGCTCTGTTATACTTTTGCCAGAGCGAGCTGTTACTGGAGAGTACCATGTCATTCAAGGACGCACTGGACCCTTCCTGGCTGGAAGGGCAATATCTGCTGTGGCGCAGGAACCCGGAATCGCTGTCGCCTGACTGGCGGGCATTTTTTGAGGGGTTTGAGCTGGCTGACCAAAAGGCCGGTCCTCCCGGCCCGGTGCCTGGCAAGGCTTCCTGTGTTGGGTGCTCCGCGAAGCAATCGGGCGTCCAGTCGCTCATCTACGGTTACCGGGATATCGGCCATCTGATGGCCTGTACCGATCCTCTGGCCGAATCCTGCCCGGTTACGCATCCGCAACTGGAACTCTCTTGCTTTGGTCTTGACCCTTCTGACCTGGCCACTGAATTCTCCCCTTGGTCGGATTCCGGCAGGTCAGCCACGCTTCAGGCTATTCTGGACAGCCTGCGTGAGAGTTACTGCGGGTCCATCGGGACCGAGTTCATGCACATCCAGGAGCCGGCAGAGCGCCAGTGGCTTATCGAGCGGCTGGAAACGGCCAATAACGATAAACGTCTCAGCACCGAAGAGCGGATAGCGGTCCTGAAACGGCTGGTAGAGGCATCGCTGTTTGAGTCGTTTCTGCATCGGAAATTTCTTGGCCAGAAACGGTTTTCGCTGGAAGGCGGGGAGTCGCTTATCGTGTTTCTCGATGAGGTGGTTAATGGTGCTGCCGCTACCCGAGTCTCGGAGATCGTCTTCGGCATGGCCCATCGCGGCAGGCTCAATGTGCTGGCCCATATCATGGGGAAGCCGCTGGCCAACATCTTCAGCGAGTTCAGCGACAATCGGGAGCTGGCCTTTGTCGGCGAGGGTGACGTTAAGTACCACAAGGGGTTCTCCACAGACCGGCGCTTGACAGATGGCCGCAGGTTGCACCTGACCCTTGCCTTTAATCCGTCGCACCTTGAGGTGGTTGACCCGGTGGTGGAAGGGAAGACCAGGGCCATTCAGGATACACTCGGCAGTGAGGGCAAAGACAGCGCGTTGCCGGTGCTGGTGCATGGCGATGCCGCCTTTGCAGGTCAGGGGATTGTTGCCGAAACCCTCAACATGTCGCAACTTGAAGGGTACACCACTGGCGGGACCATCCATGTGGTGCTCAACAACCAGATCGGCTTTACCACGCTGCCGAAAGATGCCCGCTCCACCCGCTACGCCACCGATATTGCCAGGATGTTGATGATCCCGATCTTCCATGTCCATGGGGACGATCCGGATGCGGTTGCCCGTGTCGGCAGGCTGGCGCTGGAGTACCGCCAGGCATTCAAGCGCGACGTGGTCGTGGAAATCATTTGCTACCGGCGCCATGGCCATAACGAGGGGGATGAGCCGGCCTTTACCCAGCCGCTGATGTACCAGCAGATCAGTCAGCGCCCCCTTTCCTACAAGATTTTCGCCTCGAAACTGGACGCTGAAGGTGTCGATTTTGGCGGGGTTGAGTCAATCGAACGTGACATAACCGGCCGCCTGGAGCAGGCATTGACCGAAGAGCCGGATCCAACGCTTGACCTTGGCTTTACCGCCGGGTGGCAGGGGATTGAACGGGATTATGAAGTGCAGCCGGTCGCGACCGGCGTGCCTCATGCTGTGCTGGCCGATCTCACCAGCCGGCTCTCCACTCTGCCGCCGGGGTTTGCTCCGCATCCCAAAGTTGCGGCCGTCTACCAGCGGCGCAATGAGGCGGTGCAGAGCGGCCATGGCCTGGACTGGGGCGGGGCTGAGGCGCTGGCCTTTGCCACACTGCTGGCCGAGGGGGTGGCTGTCCGGCTCTCCGGCCAGGACTCCCGGCGGGGCACCTTCAACCACCGCCATGCCGTGCTGCATGACAGCAACAGCGACGAGACCTTTACCCCGCTGGCCGGAATCGGTGTTGACGGCGCCAGGTTCTCCGTTTACGACAGCCTGCTTTCCGAGGCCGGAGTGCTTGGTTTCGAGTACGGCTACTCAGTGGCATCCCCCGAGTCGCTGGTCATCTGGGAGGCCCAGTTCGGCGACTTTGCCAACGGCGGCCAGGTGGTGATCGACCAGTTCATTGCCGCCGGAGAGAGCAAGTGGGACCGCTCCTCCGGCCTGGTCCTGCTCCTGCCGCACGGCTACGAAGGTAACGGCGCCGAACACTCCAGCGCCCGGGTCGAACGGTTCCTGCAGCTTTGCGCCGAAGAAAACATGCTGGTCTGCTACCCATCGACCCCGGCTCAGCTTTTCCATCTGCTGCGGCGCCAGGTCAAACTGCCGTTTCGCAAGCCGCTGGTGGTATTTACCCCCAAGAGTATGCTGCGCCATCCGGCCTGCGTTTCCTCGCTTGACGGTCTGGCCACCGGAGGCTTCTGCGAAGTGCTGCCGGACCCGGTGGAGCCGTCAACGGTCAGCACGGCGATACTCTGCAGCGGCAAGCTCTATTTCGAGCTGGTCGAGCAACGGGCAGCGTCAGGCAGGAGCGATGTCGCCATTATCCGGATCGAGCAGCTTTATCCGTTCCGGGCCGGGGTGCTGCTGGCCGCTGTGGCTCCATTGCTTGGCGTTGGCGATTGGCGCTGGGTGCAGGAAGAGCCGGCCAATATGGGGGCATGGCCGTATATCCGGTCGCTGCTTACGGCCGCAATCGGCAGGGAGTTCCGTTACGTCGGGCGGCCGGCGTCGGCGGCCCCGGCAACCGGTTCGCACCGGATGCACGGCATCGAGCAGAAGAAGCTTCTTGATGAAGCGTTTCAGAAGGGGTGAGCAAATGGAGATCAAGATTCCGGAAGTCGGTGAATCGGTTCATGATGCCCTTGTTGCCAAATGGCTTAAGGACGACGGCAGCACCGTGACCAAGGATGAGCCGCTCTGCGAAATCGAAACCGACAAGATAACCCTTGAACTGAATGCCGATGCTTCTGGGGTGCTGACTATCACGATTCCGGCTGGTCAGACGGTGCCGGTCGGTACTGTCATCGGCAGCATTGCACCAGGCTCTGCCATTGGTGCGCAACCCCAGGCCATACCGCCTGCCTCCCCGGCAGCCAGAAAACTGGCGGCCGAGAAGGGGGTCGATGCCGCCACTCTCAGCGGCACTGGCAAAGGAGGCCGGATTACCCCTGAGGATGTCATGAAGGCAGCAGTCCCTGGTGATGAGACTGGATCTGGGCCTGAATTGCTGGTGGTAAGGTCCGAGTCGCCGGTTCCCTATACCACACATCACGAGCCGCCACCCTCGAACCTCAAACCTCGAACCCGCCGCGTGGCGATGACCCCCATCAGGCGAAGGATTGCGGAGCGGCTGCTGGCGGTGCGCCAGCAGACCGCCATGCTGACCTCGTTCAACGAGGCGGACCTCACCCGGATCATTGCCTTGAGAAAGGGTCATGGAGAACATTTCCGCGAGAAGCACGGGGTGAAACTCGGCTTCATGTCGTTCTTTGTCAAGGCCTGCTGCGAAGGGCTGAAGGAGTTTCCGGCCATCAATGCCGCCATTGACGGCAGCGACATTGTCTACCATGATTACTGCAACATCGGCATCGCGATCGGCGCGGAAAAGGGGCTGGTGGTGCCGGTGCTGCGCGATGCGGAACGGCTGCATTTCTCTGAAATCGAGCAACAGATCGAGAGTTTTGCGGTCAAGGTCAAGGAGAACCGGCTGGCCATCGCCGACCTGGAGGGGGGCACCTTCTCCATCTCCAACGGCGGGGTCTACGGCTCACTGTTATCGACGCCGATCCTCAATCCGCCGCAGAGCGGCGTCCTCGGGATGCATGCCATCCAGGACCGCGCCGTGGTAAGGGACGGCCAGGTGGTGATCAGGCCGATGATGTATCTGGCCCTCTCCTACGACCATCGCATCGTCGATGGCCGCGAGGCGGTCGGTTTTCTCAAGCGGGTGAAGGAGTATGTGGAAGAGCCGGAAGAGCTATTTCTGGAGGGATAAATGTCTGATATGGTTTACGATCTCATTGTCATCGGCGCCGGTCCGGGCGGGTATGTGGCGGCGATCCGCGCCAGCCAGCTGGGGATGAAGGTCTGTGTGGTGGAAAAGAGCGATACCCTCGGCGGGGTCTGCCTCAACGAGGGGTGCATTCCGAGCAAGGCGCTGCTCGACTCTTCGGAGCATTTCGCCCAGGCGCGGGATAAGTTTAGCCAGCATGGGGTTATTATCGACCCGCCACGGCTTGACCTTGCCCGGATGCAGGGCCGCAAGGCCGACGTGGTCAAGAAACTCACCGATGGTGTTGTCTTCCTGTTCAAGAAGAACAATATCGAACGGCTGCAGGCTACTGCCCGCATCGGCACTGTTGACGGGGAGCTGCGCACGGTCCACCTCTCCGGGGGGGCGGCAGGCGAAGCAACGGTTAAAGGCCGCCGGCTGCTGTTGGCAACCGGCAGCCGGGCTGCCGAGATTCCGACAATACCCTTTGATGGCGAGTTTGTGGTGGATGCCCGCGGCGCCCTTTCATTTGACAAGGTGCCGGAGCATCTGGTGGTGATCGGTGCAGGTTACATAGGGCTTGAGCTGGGCTCGGTCTGGCGCAGGCTCGGCAGCAAAGTTACCGTGGTGGAAATGCTTGCCAAACCGCTTCCGGCAACCGACGGCCAGGTGGCTGATACCCTGGTGCGTTCCCTGAAGAAGCAGGGGATGACGTTCCACCTTGATACCAAAGTGGTTTCCGTTGCAAAGCTGAACGATAAGATAAGCCTTAATCTGGAAGGCCCCGGCGGCCCGGTTGCCATTGACTGTGACCGGGTGCTCGTGGCCGCCGGACGGGTTCCAAACAGCGATATCCCAGGTGTTTTAGAGGCTGGGATCAAGGTCGATGGCCACGGCAGGGTCACGGTTGATGAAAACTACATGACCTCTGTCCCTGGCATCTACGCCATCGGCGATCTCGTTGCCGGGCCGATGCTCGCCCACAAGGCTTCCGAGGAGGGGGTAGTCTGCGTCGAACGGATGAACGACGAGAAATCGGTGGTAGACTATGAATTCATTCCGGGGGTTGTCTATACCTGGCCCGAGGCTGCCGGGGTCGGCAAGACCGAAGAACAGCTGAAAAATGAGGCGGTGCCGTATGCGGTCGGCCGGTTCAGTTTCATGGCCAATGGCCGGGCCAAGTGCCTGGACGAGACTGAGGGGTTTGTCAAGGTGCTGGCGCATCCGGAGACCGGGCGGGTGCTCGGGGTGCATATCATCGGTCCGCGGGCATCGGACATGATTGCCGAGGCGGTTACTGCCATGACTTACGGCGCAACGGCCGAGGATATCGCCATGACCTTCCACGCGCATCCGACCTTGTCGGAGGCGCTGAAGGAAGCGGCGCTGGATGTGGGGAAAAGGGCTATACATTCTTGACGTTGAAAGGATAGATAATGGCAACTGATCTGCTGAGGATTGCTCCGGACAAGCTTCGCTGGGAGTGTGATGAGAGCGAATTTGATTTTGCCACCACTGACGAGCTTCCGGAGCTTGAAGGAACCATAGGCCAGGAACGGGCCCTGAAGGCGCTGGATTTCGGCTTCGGCATCACCGATTGCGGCTACAACCTCTTTCTGGCAGGCGAGGCCGGGACCGGGCGCTCATCGACGATCCGCAATATGCTCAAAAAGCTGACCAAGGAGCAGCCGACCCCTTCAGACTGGTGTTATGTCTACAACTTCAAGGACCCTGACCTGCCCGTAAGCCTTGCCTTGCCTGCCGGACAAGGAGTCGAGCTGGAAAAGGACATGAAGGAGCTGCTGGAAGGGATCAAGTCGGACATCCCCAAGGCGCTTGACAGCAAGGACTACGAGAGCCACAAGGCCACGGTATTTGAAGAGTACCAGGAAAAGAACGGCGAGCTGTTCGGCGCCCTGGAAAAGGAGGCTGAAGAGCGAGGCTTCTCCTTGCAGCGGACCGTATCCGGGCTGGTGATGGTCCCCCAGAAGGATGACCGGAACTACACCCAGGAAGAGTACGAGGCCCTTTCCGACGAAGAGCGGGAGAAACTGGAGGCAACCGGCAAGGACCTGACTGACAAGCTGAACGACGTGCTGCGCCAGGTGCGGGAGAACGAGAAGGGGACCAAGGAAACCCTGGGCCAGCTCGATCGTGAGCTGGGGCTTTCCGCGGTGGGGCGCCATATCGAGCCGCTCAAGGAGAAATACCGCGAGCTGGAAAAGGTGGTTAAATACCTGGACTCGGTGCAGGAAGATATCCTCAATAACCTGGAGGATTTCAAGCCGCAACAGCAGCAGTCGCAGATTGCCGGGCTCAGGATGGCAAAACAGGAGCCCTCATTCGAGCGCTATGCGGTCAATGTCTTTGTGGACAATCGGGAAACCAAAGGGGCGCCGGTCGTCTTCGAGCAGAACCCGACCTACAACAACCTGTTCGGTCGGATCGAGAACGTCTGGCAGATGGGCGGGGTGGCCACCACCAACTTCACCCTGATCAAGCCGGGGGCGCTGCACCGGGCCAATGGCGGTTATCTGATCATCGATGCCCGCGAGGTGCTGATCAATCCCTTTGCCTGGGATGCCCTCAAGCGCTGCATGCGGAGCGGTGAGATCAAGATCGAGGACGCCATGGAGCAGTACCGCTTCATGACCATTGTCTCTCTCAAGCCGGAGCCGGTGCCGCTGCGGGCCAAGATCGTCATGATCGGTTCACCCTGGATTTACTACCTGCTGTTCCATCTTGAGCCCGACTACCGCAAGTTCTTCAAGGTCAAGGCCGATTTTGACAGCCGGGTGAACCGAACTCCGCAAATTATGAAAGATTACGCGCTGTTCGTCGCTACCCACTGCAAGAACGAAAAACTGGTGCCGTTCGACCGGAGCGGCGTTGCCGGGCTGCTGGAGCATTCGGCAAGGCTGGTCGAGGACCAGGGGAAGCTCTCTTCTCAGTTCATGGAGATTGCCGACCTGATCCGCGAAGCGAGTTACTGGGCTGCCAAGGACGGCAGCGTTACCGTATCGCGCGACATCGTCAAGAAAACCATCTCGGAAAAGATTTACCGGAGCAACCGGGTTGAAGAGCGTCTCCAGGAGCTGTTCGAGGACGGCACCATCCTCTGCGATACCGATGGCAGTGAGGTCGGCCAGATCAACGGCCTGTCGGTAATGACCATTGCCGACTACATGTTCGGCAGGCCTTCCCGTGTGACTGCCAGGGTTTACCTGGGGCGCGGCGGCATGGTCAATATCGAGCGCGAGGTGAAGCTTTCCGGTCCGATCCACGACAAGGGGGTGCTGATCCTCACCGGCTATCTGGGCGGCAAGTTTGCCCATGACAAGCCGCTCTCGTTCTCGGCGTCGATCTGTTTCGAACAGAATTACGATGGAATCGAAGGGGACAGTGCTTCATCAACCGAGCTCTATGCGCTGCTCTCTGCGCTCTCGGGAGTGCCGATCAAGCAGGGGATTGCCGTTACCGGCAGCGTCAACCAGCTCGGCAAGATCCAGCCGATCGGCGGGGTGAACTACAAGATCGAAGGGTTCTTCGCGGTATGCAAGGCCAAGGGGCTGACCGGCGAGCAGGGGGTAATCATTCCCAAGAGCAACGAAAAGCACCTGATGCTGAATGACGAGGTCAGTGAGGCGGTTCGCGCCGGCAAGTTTCATATCTGGAGCGTCGAGACCATCGACCAGGGGATCGAGATTCTGACCGGTGTCCCGGCCGGGGCACAACAGCCGAACCAGGGCTACCCGGAAGGGAGTATAAACTTCCTGGCGGACAAACGGCTGCGGGAGATGCTGGAGCTGATGAAGAAATTCGGTAGCTCCAGTGAAGGTAAGGGGCGAGGCAAAGGCAAGGCAAAGAGTTCAGAGCCCGAAACCTCTTAATCCTTGCTTAGGTCGCCGATACCTGTGGTTCTCAATTGTCGAGCCCGCCGCAAACGGCGGGCTTTATTTTGGTACTCTCAAGCCGATCTTGCTCAGGGTTTCCCGGAGTTTGTGCGGTTCCACCGGCTTGACCAGATACGCCGATGATTGCGACGAAATCATCGACTGCATCACGTCATCCGGCGTGTTGAGTGCCGTGAGCATGACAATCTTGGTTCGCTCGCTGGCAGGAATGTTTCTGTCCCGCTCCCGCTGACGTATCGCTTTCCCTGTTTCATGGCCATTCATATCAGGCATCATTATGTCGAGCAGTACCAGGTCAATGCGTGGTCCGTTATCCAGTGACGCTTCAAACTTGGCAACGGCCTCATTGCCGTCTTTTGCCATTTCGCAATCAACACCGGCAAGTTGCACTGATATCGTTTCCCGCGCCAATTCATCATCATCAACTATGAGGCACTTCATAAGATCCATTTGAGTCACTCCTTTCCTGAAAAAAATAACAGCTAAATAAAAAAAATCAAACATTGCCCCGTTTTCAGGCATTAAGCAGTTGACCGGTTAAAAATGAAAATGCTAATTACAAAGATCAAATTTAATAAGGGGGAAGGGATGTTATCAGGAAGAATAAGGAATGCGGTTATTGTAATGTGTGCCCTGTGTGCTGTAAGCGGGGCCGTGGCTTTTGCATCAGGAGCAAAAGCGGCCATGTCGGCGGATGAAGCGCTTAAGAGTCTTATCTCCGGCAACGAGCGCTATGTTGCCAACCAGATGACTGGCCAGAAGCTGTGCGATCTGCCGACCCGTCAAGGGCTCGCCAAGGGGCAGAACCCTTACGCTATTATCCTGTCCTGCTCAGATTCCCGGGTGCCACCGGAAATCATCTTTGACAAGGGTCTTGGCGAGATCTTCGTGGTGCGCGTTGCCGGGAATATCCCTGATCCGGTCGTGCTGGGGAGCATTGAATATGCTGCCGAGCATCTCGGTTCGCCGCTGGTCATGGTGCTTGGCCATGAGCGCTGTGGGGCGGTAACGGCGGCAGTCGATGCCAAAGGAAAGCCGGAAGGGAACATCGGCGCCATCATCAGCAAGATCACCCCGGCAGTGAAACAGGCCAAGAAGGAAGCTGCTGGCAAGCCCAAAGCGGAACTGGTTGAAACTGCCATTGACGACAATGTCAAACTAGTTTCTGCGGCGTTGACCAAGCAGTCCAAAGTTATCAAGCACCTGGTTGATGCCGGTAAAATCAAGATCGTCAGTGCCAAATATGACCTTGATGACGGCAAGGTAACGGTTCTTAAGTAAGTTTTTTTGCCATAGCTTGCGCCAAAGCCCGTTCGGCAACTGCCGGACGGGCTTTGTTTATCCGATTTCCAGAATGAATTCTTTTCGCCGCACAAATATGATCTTGACATTTTTCCCGGCGGCGTTAATTATTGAATGAACGTTCATTCTGAAAGGGGTATGCTGGTGTCTGGAGCAGACAAACGAGACGATATTGTACGTGCCGCCCTTGAGCTTATCGCCGAGCACGGCTTTCATGGCGCGCCGATGGCGATGATTGCCGAACGGGCCGGTGTGGCAGCAGGGACCATCTACCGCTATTTCGAAAACAAGGACGTTCTGATCAAAGAGTTGTATGGGGCATTGGAAAAAAAAATGTATCCGTTCATTCTGGAGGGGTATTCCAATGAGGCGCCGTTTCGAGCCCGTTTCCTGCACCTCGGTTCGGCGATGCTCCGTTTTTTTATCGAGAATCCCCTGGATTTCCGCTATCTGGAACAATTTCACAACTCTCCCTATGGCGTCGCATTCCGCCGCGACAAGCTCATGGGGAAAGCTGGCGGCTGTGATGTTTTTCGAGAGCTGTTCGAGCAGGGAATCAAGCAGCAGGTGCTCAAGGATTTCCCTGTCGTCATCTTCTTCGATCTGGCCTTTGGCTCCCTGGTGGCCTTGGCCCGGGATCACATTCTCGGTTTTGTACAACTGGATGAAACCTTGATCAACCGGGTCGTGGAAGCTTGTTGGGACGCTGTGAAAAGGTAGTTTGCCGTGTATTTGGTGGTAGCAGTGAATGAACATTCATTTCAATAGGGTGTCGAGGTGTTTATGCAAAGCAAATTCAGAGTAACATTTGGGGCCGTTGCCGGATTCCTTGTCTGCTGTCTTGCCATGGCCGGTTGCGGTAAGAAGCCGGCTGCCAAGCCGCCGGCAGGGCCGCCGGAAGTCGGCGTTATAACGGTTAAGACGCAGCGGGTCGCCATAACAACGGAATTGCCCGGTCGCACTGCACCCTATTTGGTGGCCGAAGTTCGTCCACAGGTTAGCGGCATTATTAAGAAGCGGGTTTTTACCGAAGGGAGCGATGTCAAGGCCGGTCAGGTGCTTTACCAGATTGATCCTGCCACGTACCAGGCTGCCTATGCCAGCGCCAAGGCATCAGAAGCGAGGGCCGAAGCCAACCTGATCCCTGCCCGTCTCAAAATGGAGCGCTATAAGGATCTGGTGAAGATCAAGGCGGTGAGCCAGCAGGACTACGATGATGCCTTTGCCAGCTTCAAGCAGGCCGAGGCTGATGTTGCCTCTACCAAGGCGGCGGTGGAAACGGCCCGGATCAACCTGGCCTACACAAAGATCACCGCCCCCATATCCGGTCGCATCGGTCGCTCGACCGTAACCGACGGGGCGCTGGTGACCGCCAACCAGGCGGCAGCATTGGCTACCATCCAGCAGTTTGATTCCATGTATGTGGATATTACCCAATCCAGCGCTGATCTGCTCCGTCTGAAACGGACCCTGTCCAGCGGTCTCTTGAAAAAAGGTGGCGCAGCCCAGGCTCCAGTAAGGTTAATGCTGGAAGATGGCACGCCGTATCCGCTGGAGGGAACCCTCAAGTTTTCCGACGTTACTGTTGATCAGAGCACCGGATCGGTGACGCTTCGCTGCATCTTTCCTAACCCGAAGCAGCTGCTGCTGCCAGGAATGTTTGTCCGCGCAGTGGTCCAGGAGGGAGTCAACGAGCAAGCGATCCTAATGCCGCAGCGCGGTGTGACCCGCAATCCGTCAGGCAGCGCCATGGTGATGGTGGTTGGTGCCGAAGAGAAGGCTGAGCCGCGGGTGATAAAGGTCGAGCGTACCGTCGGCGACAATTGGCTGGTAAGTGATGGCTTGAAGACGGGTGACCGGGTCATACTCGAAGGCACCCAGAAGGCGCGGCCCGGCACACCGGTGAAGGCTGTACCTTTCGGGACCAAGCCTGCTGAGGGGGCACCTGCTGCTGCAGCCACTCAGCCTACGCCGACTACGGGATCAAAGAAATAAACCTGTAACGACCAAGGAGTCTTTCATGCCTCGCTTTTTTATAAACAGACCGATCTTCGCCTGGGTTATCGCCATAATGGTCATGCTGGCCGGTCTGCTGGCGATCAAGAAACTGCCGGTATCACAGTATCCGCCGATTGCGCCGCCGCAGATTGCCATCAACGCCGTGTATCCGGGCGCCTCGGCCCAGACCGTACAGGATACGGTTACCCAGATTATCGAACAGAAACTGAACGGCATTGACAATCTGATCTATATGTCTTCTACCAGTGACTCGGCAGGAGCGGTATCGATTACCTTGACCTTCAAGGCCGGTACGGATCCCAATATTGCCCAGGTACAGGTGCAGAACAAGCTGCAGCTGGCCGTGCCACTCCTTCCGCAAATTGTCCAGCGTTCGGGGATTCAGGTGGTAAAGTCCACCAGGAACTTCCTGTTAATCGTGGGTCTTGTCTCGGAAGACGGTTCCATGGACCGCAACGCCTTGACTGATTACATGGTTTCAAACCTCCAAGACATTGTCAGTCGCCTGGAGGGGGTAGGGGAGTTGCTGCTGTTTGGCACCCAGAACGCCATGCGTATCTGGTTGAACCCGACCAAGCTGAATAACTATCATATGACCTCCAACGATGTCACCGCTGCGCTGCAGTCCCAGAACGTCCAGGTTTCGGCCGGACAGTTCGGTGCCGTACCAGCCAATCAGGGGCAGCAGCTCAATGCCACGATCAACGCCCGGTCTCTGCTCCAGTCTCCGGAACAGTTCGATGCCATTGTGCTGCGCACCAATCCAGACGGCTCAACCGTTAAGCTCAAGGATGTGGCCGAAAGTAAGATCGGCACCGAGAACTACGAAGTTCAATCATACTACAACGGCAAACCATTAGGTGGTATGGCGATTCGTCTGGCGGCCGGGGCCAACGCCCTGGAGACCGGCAACCGGGTCAAGGCCAAGATGGCGGAGCTGGAGAAATACATGCCGCCCGGCATGAAGGTGGTCTATCCTTATGACACCACCCCGTTCGTCAAGATCTCCATTGAAGAGGTGGTTCAGACCCTGATCGAAGCGGTCTTCTTGGTCTTTATCATCATGTTCCTCTTTTTGCAGAACATCCGCGCCACCTTGATTCCCACCATCGCGGTGCCAGTGGTACTCCTCGGCACCATGGGCGTTTTGGCAGCCTGCGGCTTCTCCATCAACACCTTGACCATGTTTGCCTTGGTTATCGTCATCGGCCTGCTGGTGGACGACGCTATTGTTGTCGTCGAAAACGTCGAACGGATCATGACCGAGGAAGGGTTGTCGCCCCATGATGCCACCATCAAATCCATGGGGCAGATCACCAGCGCCTTGTGGGGTATTGCCACAGTTTTGACGGCAGTTTTTCTTCCCATGGCTTTCTTCCCCGGCTCCACCGGTGTCATCTACCGCCAGTTCTCCATCACCATCATCTCCGCCATGATCCTTTCGGTGCTGGTGGCAATGATTCTTACTCCGGCACTGTGCGCAACGCTGCTCAAGCCTGTTGAAAAAGGGCATACCCCGGGCGAGTGCGGCTGGTTTTGTCAATTTTTCCGCTGGTTCAACAAGCTGTTTGACTTCTGCAGGATGAAGTATGAGGGGATTGTCGGTCGTTCCTTTGGCAAGCCGGTGCGCTATCTGGTGGTCTATGCTGCCATAGTCGGTGTCATGATATTCTTCTTCATGCATCTCCCTACCTCGTTCTTGCCGGACGAGGACCAGGGCTTCATTATCTGCCAGGTCCAGTTACCGGCCGGCGCCACCCAGGAACGTACCATCCAGGTGATACGGCAGTTGGAACAACACTTCCTGGAAAAGGAGAAAAAGGCGGTAGAAGGGGTCATTACCGTGGCCGGATTCAGCTTTGCCGGACGGGGCCAGAACATGGGGCTGGCCTTTGTCAGGCTCAAGCACTGGGATGTTCGTAAGAGCAAGGATATGAAGGCCGCCGCCATTGCTGGCAGGGCCATGGGGGCATTTTCCAAGTTCAGGGACGGCCTCGCCTTTGCTTTTTCACCGCCGGCCGTACTTGAGCTTGGCGTGGCCAACGGCTTCGATCTTCAGCTTCAGGATCGCGGCGGCCTGGGACATGACAAGTTGATGGAGGCGCGCAATCAGCTGTTAGGTATGGCGATGAAGAATCCGAAGTTGATGGCGGTACGCCCCAATGGTCAGGACGATTCGCCCCAGTTCAAGCTCGACATCGATGATGTGCGGGCCGGTGCTTTGGGCATATCCCAGGCAGATATCAACAGTGTCCTTGCCACAGCCTGGGGTAGTACCTATGTCAATGACTTCATCCAGAACGGTCGGGTCAAGAAGGTCTACCTTCAGTCCGACGCCAAATTCCGAATGGTGCCTGAGGACATCAACCGCTGGTATGTCAGCAACAAACAGGGGGAGATGGTGCCGTTTTCCGCCTTTGCCACTGCTCGATGGCAGTATGGCTCGCCCCGTCTGGAACGTTACAACGGGATTCCTGCCGTTGAGGTTTTGGGCCAGGCAGCCCAAGGGATAAGCACCGGCGAAGCGATGGCCGAGATGGAAAAGATGGTGGCACAACTGCCGCCGGGAATCGGCTATGAATGGACCGGGCTTTCCTACGAGGAAAAGAACGCCGGTGCCCAGGCCCCGGCACTGTACGCTATCTCGCTGCTGGTAGTGTTCCTCTCTGTGGCAGCGCTTTATGAGAGCTGGACCATCCCCTTCGTCAACCTGCTGATGCTGCCGCTTGGCTTGGTGGGGGCGGTGACGGCGGTAAAGCTGAGGGTCTTCCCCAACGACATCTATCTCCAGATCGGCCTGCTGACCACCGTGGGGCTTTCTACCAAGAACGCCATCCTGATCATTCAGTTCATCAAGGATCAGCTGCACCAGGGTCATGAGCTGGTTGACGCCACCCTGGCGGCGGTGAAGATCAGGCTGCGGCCGGTTATCATGACTTCGCTGGCCTTCTTCTTCGGCACGCTGCCGTTGGCACTTACCAAAGGCGCGGGCGCTTCGGCTCAGAATGCCATCGGTACCGCCGTTACCGGTGGTCTGCTTTCGGCTACATTCATTGACCTGATTTTTATTCCGTTTTTCTTCGTGTTGGTGTCGCGGCTGTTCGGCCGGAAAAAATACAAACCACACCCTGGAGAACCTGCTGCAGCCAATGCTACGGAGGGACATTGACATGAAACAGATGCGACAGATGACAACAGTTTTATGTTTCTCCCTCGGGGCGATGCTCTCCTTGAGCGGCTGTACCACCATGGCCCCGAAATACAGCCAGCCGGCGGCACCGGTGCCGGCAGTTTGGCCCAGCGGCGCTTCATACAAGGCTGAAACTGCCAAGCCTGCTGATAAGCCGGTTGCCGAGATCCCCTGGCAGGAGTTCTTTGTTGACAGCCAGCTCCGCAAGCTGATCGCCCTGGCTCTGGAAAACAACCGTGACCTGCGGGTGGCTGCGCTCAATATTGAGCGCTCCCGCGCCCTTTACCAGATACGACGCGCCGATCTCCTGCCCAAGGTAGATGCCTCTGCCAGTGCCAGTTTCCAGAGGATTGCCGAGGATCTGTCGGCATCGGGCCGGGCCACGACCGTTGAGCAGTACAATGTCGGGCTCGGGGTGAGTTCCTACGAGCTTGATCTGTTTGGCCGGGTGCAAAGCCTCAAGGATCAGGCTCTGGAGCAGTATCTCAGTACCGAGCAGGCCCAGCGCAGTGTCCAGATCAGCCTGGTTTCCCAGGTTGCTGCCGGTTACCTAGCTTTGGCCGCCGACCGGGAGCGACTGAAAATCGCCAAAGAAACACTGACGAACCAACTGGATTCCTACAAGCTTACCAAGAGTCGCTTCGATGCTGGTGTTTCTTCAGCCCTTGCTCTGTATCAGGCCCAGACCATCGTCGATACAGCCAGGGTCGATATCGCCCGCTATACGACTCTAGTGGCTCAGGATGAAAACGCCCTGAGCCTGGTGGTCGGCTCTCAGGTGCCACCCGAACTGTTGCCGTCTAATCTTTCCGAAACGCTGGCATCGCTCAAGGATATCACCCCTGGATTGCCGTCCGATGTCCTGCTGAGCCGTCCCGACATCCTCCAGGCCGAGGGTGATCTCAAAGGGGCTAACGCCAACATCGGCGCGGCACGGGCGGCATTTTTTCCGAAGATTACCCTTGTTTCCAGCGTTGGCTTCGGCAGTGACGAATTGGCCGGGCTTTTCAAGTCAGGTTCTTTTGCCTGGAAATTCGCTCCGCAAATTACCCTGCCGATCTTTGACGGCGGCAGTAACAAGGCCAATTTGACCGTGGCCGAGGTTGATCAGAAGATCGCCGTGGCCCGCTATGAAAAGGCGATTCAGAGCGCTTTTCGTGAAGTGGCCGATGCTCTGGCCCAGCGGGGGACTATCGACGAACAGCTATTGGCGCAGCAGTCTCTGACCGATGCCTCTGCCGAGAGCTTTCGACTGTCGCAGGCACGGTTCGATAAAGGGGTGGACAGTTACCTGCCGGTACTGGATTCCCAACGCTCTCTTTACGGTGCCCAACAGAACCTTATTTCTGTGAGACTTGCCAGACTAGCAAACCTGGTGACCATCTACAAGGTACTTGGCGGCGGCACAAAGTAGCCTAGTTATCGATTTGCCCTTTGGTGGGATGACAGACATGCAAAAAGACATAACGACAAAGGCCCGCCAGATTACTCTGGTGGGCCTTTGTACGTCTTGCTTACCTGCTTGGGCCGGCTGGCAGTACTGTCAATCCTGCCGGATGACCTCAAGGAAGGCGGCGCCGTAGCGCCCGAGTTTCTGCACCCCTACGCCGTTGACCTTGAGCAGCGCTTCACTGTCGAGGGGGCGAAGCGCCGCCATCTCCGCCAGGGTGGCGTCGCTGAAAATGACATAAGGCGGGACATTCTGTTCGTCAGCCAGCCGCTTGCGCAGGGCGCGCAACGACTGAAAGAGGTCTTCGTTGTACTCCATGTTGAGAACCGTCCCGCGGCGGCGCGGTTCCTTCTTTGCCTCAGCCACTTTGATCCGCGGCTTTGCCAGGACGAGCCGCTCCTCTCCCCGCAGCAGCGGCAGGGCTGAAGGGGTCAGCTTCAGTACCGAGAAGTTGGCCAGATCCTGCTGCAGGTAGCCTCGGTGGATCAACTGGCGAATGATGCTCCCCCATGCCTCCGCGGCGAGGTGGGCACCGATGCCGTAAGTGGAGAGGCGGTCGTGACCCAGTTGTCGGATTCGCTCGTTCTTTGAGCCCCGGAGTACGTCGATCACGTGGCCGGCGCCGAATCGCTGTCCTACCCGGTAAACACAGGAAAGTGCTTTGCGCGCCTCTTCGGTGGCATCGAAGCTGTCGGGCGGGTCAAGGCAGAGATCGCAGTTGCCGCAGGGTTCCTCAAGCCGTTGGCCGAAGTAGCCGAGCAGAGCTCCCCTGCGGCAGCTCCCGGCCTCGGCAAAGCCGATCATGGCGCTCAGTTTGTGCAGCTCTATCCGCACCTGCTCCGGGTTGGTCCCTGATTCTATCAGGGAGCGGCTGATGGGGATATCTCCGTAGCCGAATAGGAGCAGCGCTTCGGCCGGCAAGCCATCGCGACCGGCTCGGCCTGTTTCCTGGTAGTAACTCTCGATATTTTTCGGCAGGTCATAGTGGACCACGAAGCGGACGTTGGGCTTGTCAATCCCCATGCCGAAGGCGACGGTTGCCACCACCACGCGGATGTCATCCCTCAGGAACGCCTCCTGGACCCGGCTGCGCTCCCGATCTGCAAGCCCGGCGTGATAGGGTGCTGCTTCAATCCCAAGCTCTCTGAGTTTGCTGGCCACTTCCTCCACCCGTTTGCGGGAAAGGGCGTAGACGATCCCTGCCTCATCAGGCCTTGTCCCCAGGAACTCTTGCAGTTGCTGAAAAGGTTTGCGTTTTTCCATCACTGTGTAACGGATGTTGGGGCGGTCGAAGCCGGTAATGTAAACCTGCGCATCCGCGAGCCCCAGGCGTTCCATGATATCGTTGCGGGTCTGATGGTCGGCAGTGGCGGTTAGGGCGATCAGTGGTATTCCGGGGAAGATTCCCCGTAGCCGCCCCAGCGCCACATACTCAGGACGGAAGTCATGGCCCCACTGGGAGACACAGTGGGCCTCGTCAATGGCAAAGAGGGCAACTGGGATCTCCCGCAGCCGCTCCAGGAAGCTGTCGTTCATGAGCCGTTCCGGCGCTACATAGAGGAGGTCCAGTTCGCCGGCGTGGAGGCGGGCCAGCAACTGCCGGGAGTCGCGCTCGCCCAGGGAGGAGTTGTAGGCTGCTGCTGCCACGCCATTCTCCCGCAGGGCGTCAACTTGGTCCTTCATCAACGAGATGAGAGGCGAGACGACGATCGCGACCCCATGCCGGTGCAGGGCCGGTATCTGGTAGCAGAGGGACTTGCCGCCGCCGGTGGGCATAAGGACAAAGGAGTCATCACCAGCCATGAGGCGGTTGATTATCTCCTCCTGAAAGGGGCGGAAGGCATGGAAGCCGAAGACGGTCTGCAGGGTATGTAAAGGCAGGCAGTCCATTGAACCTGAATTTTTAGCTATTTTGGGCGACATAGAGAGCATCCTAGCAGAAGGACTGCCCAGGCGCCACCGGCATTTGAGCGGCGGCAAGCCCGGATCAGCTTCGGAACACCAGAGACTGCAGCCTGGTGAGGTTGAACCAGGCCCAGGTCAGAACGGTTGCCAGCAGGTTGAAGAACTGGTTGTCCAGTATTGGAGCGATAAACCGATCGTACCGGTCGAGAATCGGGGTTGAGCCTTGGCTGGGGGGCCCTCCTTTTTTGAAATTCCGCCGGACATCAAGAAAAAACGCGATCTGCCAGGCGTTGTAACGCACATACGAGCCGGTGTCTTTCCAGAAGCGGTATCGCTCATGGGGCGGAAGTGACGAGATGAGCTTTCTGATCGATGCAAACAGCGGGTAGAGCTGCAGCTTCCCGGTACACGACTGGCTTCGGTACAGCTCGGCTATGGCCAGGAATGGGGCATCCCAACCCTGGTTGGCGCAGTTCAGCAGGATCGCGTTGACCGTTTGCCTCTGAGGCAAACCTTCGCTTTCGAAGCGCCGTGCTGAGGTGAAGATCTCGGCCGGGATCAGGAGCAGCCTGCCGTTGTGCCGGATCTTGTCTGCTAGGCGGGTTTCTGCAAGCATCGCAGGGAATACTTCACAAGGACCCAGCAGCGCAAAGCAGTCCCTGGACATTATCAACCCCTGGTCGCCGT
This sequence comes from Geoanaerobacter pelophilus, assembly GCF_018476885.1. Classification (NCBI taxonomy): domain Bacteria; kingdom Pseudomonadati; phylum Thermodesulfobacteriota; class Desulfuromonadia; order Geobacterales; family Geobacteraceae; genus Geoanaerobacter; species Geoanaerobacter pelophilus. The sequence continues at coordinate 913,155 of NZ_JAHCVJ010000001.1, read as the reverse complement.
GGCTGCATTCCGGGCGCAGCAGTCGACCTTTTGTTTCGTAATAATAGTAGCCAAGGGAGGGAGAGGCGGCTCCCTTGGCAAATCTGAGGGCGAATTTTGCGGCAATGGCTTTGTCCTGGCAGTGGGCAACGGTGTCGACCCCTTTTCGCAGCGCAAACCGGTCTTCGAAGCTGGAGTCAGCATGCAGGAACAGGAGATACGACCCGCTGCTCGCGGCAACGCCTTCATTCAACTGGGCGCCGCGCCCCTTACCGCCGGCGACCAGCTTCAGCGGGATGCGGTACTGAGATGCTATTTCCGCTGCCCAATCGGCAGTACCGTCAGTGGAGCCGCCGTCACTGATGATGACCTCGAAATCGACCTCTTGCTGTCTTGCTATCATGGCCAACAGCTCGGCAATTGTACCTCTCTCGTCGAGCGTAGGAACGATAATGGACAGTTCTGGTTGCGTTCTTTGGTCTGTCATGGTGGTTCCCTGATAAAATCCTAAACTTTTTTCCGGCCGGGCCGATAGAAAAGTACTGGTAGTCTGCCTTAATTCCGGTTTCGCCGCTCATGGAGGCAAGCAACATGTCTGTTCCCAAAGTTCTTCTCGTTGATGACGTCAAGCTGCTTCTTGAGCTGGAAAAGAATTTCCTAAAGCATTCCTCGGTTCGCGTATTGACCGCCGGCAATGGCGAAGAAGCACTGGAGATCGCCAGAAAAGAACATCCGGACCTCATTTACATGGACCTGAACATGCCGAAGATGGACGGTAAAAGCTGCTGTGCCATCCTCAAGGCAGACCCCGAACTGCGCTCCATTCCGGTGATAATGGTGACCACTGCCGGTAGTCAGGTTGACGAACTGCGCTGTCGCGAAGCAGGTTGCGACGACTATCTCACCAAGCCGATTGATCGCCGGCTTTTTCTCGCAAAAGGGCGCAGCTTTGTTCCGGCAATAGACCGCCGAGAGCCGCGAGTCTCCTGCATGGCCGAGGTTGCCCTGGTAAACGGAGTTGTGATCGGCAGCGCCAGCTGTTCGGATATAAGTGTCGGTGGCCTGTACATTGCTGCTGAGAACAAACCGAAAACCGACCATGAGCTGCAAATCTCTTTTACCCTCCCTGGAAGCGGTCTCAAGATCAAGGCAAAAGGGCGTGTCGCCTGGGACAATAGCGGCAACCCCAGGAGCAAACCGAAGCTTCCGTCCGGATTCGGTGTTGAGTTCACCGAAATCGATACTGATGCCATAAAAGAGATCAAGAGTTATGTGGAAGGTCAACACATCAAGAATGGTTGATCAGGTCTTCCCCCTGATATCAACCCGGTTGTCGTAGAAGGTGCTCCCCCGACCCATGTCCGTAAGTCGCTGCGAAGTAAGGGCATTTACCGTTCTCCTCCCCGGAGAATGAGCGATCCACCAGGCCCCTTCAGTCACTGCAATACTGCTTGGCACCTTTTCGCTCAGCCCCAGAATGAAATCGACTTCACCGTACGAATTCCATGCTGTGACGACGGAACCGTCACTAATCCCGAGATCGGCTGCATCTTGGGGATTGATGATGATCCGCATCCCCCCCTGCTTGCTGCGCAGTTCTTCGCGCTCGAAAAATGAAGAGTTCAGGCCATAAAAGGCCGGAGCTGTCATGAGCCAGAACTGCCCCGGATCTTCTGCTGCATGGGGAGGCAAGTAGTGTGGCAACGGATTGGCAAGGGTTGGGTTCAGCAGTTCGATTTTGCCGGAAGGGGTCAGATAAGGGCGAGATGGGTCGCTGGGCACGGTGAGGCGAACTCCTTTGCCGGAATTGATGATGCCTGTCTCGATGTTGTTCGTCCAGGGGGAATCGCCGGACATGACTTTATCGATAAGTTCGTCGGTGCTCTGCCGAAAAAATGATTGCTCAAATCCCAGTTCCCCGGCTAGCAGGGCAAAGACCTCCCAGTTGGATTTGCTTGCGCCGACCGGGGGAATTGCCGCTATTGCTCGCTGGATGCAGTAACTCCCGTATGATCGGTAGATATCGCTATGTTCCATGGAAGAGGTTGCCGGAAGCACCAGATCGGCATATCGGGCAGTGTCGGTCAAGAACCGCTCATGCACCACAGTAAAGAGCTCTTCACGGCTAAGGCCTTTTATGACACTGTTTTGGTCAGGGGTGATTGCCGCAGGGTTGGAGTGATAGACATAGAGCGACATAACCGGCGGATCGGAAAGATTGTTCAAGGCCTCTCCCAACCGGTTCATGTTCACAATCCTGGTTGGCCGGGCCATGAAATCTTCCCTGGTGATCTCGTTCATGGCAAAGGCGCCGGAAGTGGCGGTGCCGCCGAAACAGCCTCCGCCGGGCTTGGCGTAAGCTCCGGTCAATGCCGGCAGGCAGGCGATGGTTCTGATGGTCATGGCCCCGTTGCCATAACGGGACAAGCCACTACCAAGCCTTATGAGCGGAGCATTTGCCTGCCCATATGTTGCTGCAAGTTGCTCTATCTCCCGGACACTAATGCCAGTGAGGGCGCTGACCTTGTCTGGCGAGTATTCGGGTAGGATATGGCTGGCCAGTTCCGGAAAGCCCTGTACGTTGTCTTTTATGAAATCCCGGTCGATGCGATTGTCTCTGTCGAGAATATGCATGATTCCCAAGGCCAATGCCCCGTCGGAGCCGGGACGAACCAGAAATGCGTGGTCAGCGGCTGCTGCAGTTCGGGTTAGATAGGTGTCGATCACCAAGAGCTTTGCGCCTCGTTTCTTTGCCTGTGCCGCCCGGTGAAGGAAATGCACGCTGGTGGCGGCGGCATCGATCCCCCACAGGATCACCAGGTCGCTCTCAGTTATGCTGTCTGGATCAACAGCCGGCGTATTGCCCATGACCGCTCGCCATCCCTCGTCTTTGGCCGGAGAGCAGATAGTTCTGTCAAGCCTGCTGGCACCGAGGCGGTGGAAAAACGAGTGGCCGCTGTTTCTCTGGATAATCCCCATGGTACCGGCATAGGAATAGGGGAGTATGGCTTCTGCTCCATGGGCGGCGATAATTCCTCGCCATTTTTCAGCGATCATGGCAATCGCCTCATCCCAGGAAATCGGCCGGAATTGCCCGCTTCCCTTGGGGCCGGAGCGGACAAGGGGAGTGGTCAAGCGATCCGGTGAGTGCACGGTGCGCTCATAATTATTCATTTTGGCGCAAAGCGTTCCCTTGCTGTAGGGGTGATCAGGGTCGCCAGAAACCGCAATTACCTGCCCGTTTTCAATGGTGGCGAGGATTCCGCAGGTATCGGGACAATCGTAAGGGCAGGCAGATCGTACTATGGTGCTGGGCATTGGTATCCCTCCAGTTACGAGCTTGAAACGCCGATTAAAACAAGGCAAAGAGGCCCTGTTTTTCCGTAGCAGATAAATAATTTCACGCATAAAGCATCGTGTCAATATATTGCGAATTTCCATTGTAAAAGCCGTTAGAAAACGTCATTTTCTTAGCGTGTATAGCAAAAATATACATGGATTTACCTTTAAAATCAGTCTGTTGTGTATCGGAGTGGATATTGCATTAATGGTGGTTAATGGCTTAACGTGCTGTACCTGTTTAATACTATTTTGGTAACCCAATGGAAATGCCCATTAAATATCTGACAATGAGTTCGAATGTATTAGGGGGGACTGTGATTGCCAGTATTCTGGTGACATTATGCCTGACCTTGGGATTCTCTTTCAGTGCCAGAGCTGAAACTCCACCGGATATTGCTGCCGGCAAGTATCACACGGCAACATTGAAAAGTGACGGTACGGTGTGGACCTGGGGGGATAATGTCAACGGGCAACTGGGGGATGGCACCTATCTGGACCGGAGTTCTCCGGTTCCGGTCAGCCAGTTGACCGGAGTAGTCGGTATTGCCACCGGCGGGTTTCATACCATTGCTGTAAAAGGGAACGGCACGGTCTGGGCATGGGGCAACAACGGTAGCGGCCGGCTTGGCAACGGTTCTACCACGCAGAGAAACACCCCGGTGCAGGTGACCGGGCTTACCGGAATGATTGCGGCAGGTGGCGGCTATGCCCATACCGTGGCCCTTAAAAATGACGGCACGGTCTGGGCATGGGGGAGAAACCTCGAAGGTGAGCTGGGGATTGGATCTTTTTCGGAGATGAATACCTCCCCAGTCAAAGTAAGCGGGCTTACGGGGGTGACGGCCATTGCCTCAGGTGATATGCATTGTCTCGCCTTGAAATCAGATGGCACGGTCTGGGCATGGGGCGCCAACGGCTACGGCCAGTTGGGGGATGGCGGCGTTGTCAATAGTAGCTTGCCGGTACAGGTGAGCGGGCTTTCACAGGTGGTTGCCATTGCTGCCGGCGGCTACCATTCGCTTGCACTTATGCAAGACGGCACTGTCAAGGCATGGGGATACAATTTCAATGGTCAGCTGGGCGATGGTACGGTCAGTAACAGGAGCACGCCGGTAGCGGTTTCCGTTCTGAGCGGCGTGCTAAAGGTTACTGCCGGGTATAGCCATTCTCTGGCCATTATGGCAGACGGAACCGTCCAGGGGTGGGGGTGGAATACCTATGGCCAGCTTGGCGACGGCAGCACCCAGGACCGGAGACTGGCCGTGCCGGTATCCGGCCTTAGCGGGGCAAGATTGCTTGCCGGCGGCTATGGCCATTCCGTTGCCATGAAGCACAACGGGCAGGTGGTAGCCTGGGGCAACAATGGCTATGGACGGCTGGGTGACGGCACTTTTGGTCAACAGACTGTTCCAGTCCGGATTAACGGATTGAATGGGCCGCTGTCTTTATCTGTCGGCCATTATCACTCGTCCGCTATAGCAAGTGACGGTTCGGTCTGGGCATGGGGACGGAATTCCGAAGGGGAACTCGGTGACGGCACAACAGCCATGAAGAGTATCCCTGCAAAGTTGTCCGGGCTTACCGCGTTCACTGCCGTTGCTGCCGGCGGCTACCATACCGTTGCCCTGAAGGGTGATGGTACGGTTTTCTCCTGGGGATACAATATCAATGGCCAGCTTGGCGATGGTACCTTGACAGACAGAATCTCCCCGGTGCAGGTCTCCGGCCTGTCAGGGGTTATCGCAGTGGCAACCGGATGTGATCATTCAGTGGCGCTTAAGAGTGACGGTACGGTCTGGGTGTGGGGCGATAACTATTATGGCCAGCTCGGCGACGGGACCACGACTGACAGAAACACCCCGGTGCCGGTCAGCGGTCTTGAAGGGGTGGTTGCCATTGCCGCCGGCAGTTACCACACCGTTGCGCTCAAAAACGACGGTACCGTCTGGGCATGGGGGTATAATAACTCCGGCCAGTTGGGGGATGGGACAACGATTGACCGGCATACCCCTGTCCAGGTTTCCGGTATTTCTGGAGTCAGTGCGATTGCTGCAGGGTGCTACCATACCTTGGCAATTTTGAGTGGAGGAGTTCTCAAGACATGGGGTGACAACACCTATGGGCAGCTTGGTGACGGCACACAGACCGGACGACTTGCTCCCGGTGACGTGAGCGGACTTACCAACGTGGTTGTCATCAATGGTGGCGGTTACCATTCCGTTGCCATCAAAAGTGACGGAACTATCTGGTTGTGGGGAGAAAACGCGGAAGGACAGCTTGGCAACGGCACTTTTACCGGTAGCTTGGTGCCGGTGACGTTGAGCTCGCTTTCCGGAGTTGCGGCTATCTCAGCCGGGTATTTCAATACAGTTGCCGTTTTGGGTGACGGTACGGTCTGGGGATGGGGTGACAATCTCTACGGCCAGGTAGGTGACGGTAATGGCAGCATGCTTCCCCATAACTCATTGATCAATCTGGATAGCGTGGCGCCCGTTGCCAGCGCGACCCCCGGTGGCGGAGCCTTCGCCGAGAGCGTTTCCGTTACGCTCGGCTGCAGTGATACCGGAACCGGCTGTACTGCTCTCTATTATACCCTTGACGGCACATCTCCGACCTTTCCGGTATCCGGCAGCACCGAGCTTTACCTCAGCCCGCTGAATCTCGTCGACAACGGCACCATTGCATTTATCGCAACAGACTTGGCCGGCAATGTCAGTGCTGTGCAGAGGCAGGCATACTCAGTTTTGCACTACTTCCCTCTCACGATCCAGCTCGGAGGGACAGGCGGCGGAAGGGTAACCGTGTTGCCGTCACCTCCGGGGATCGGTTGCTCCACCAATTGCAGCCAGTCATTTGTCGATGGCACTATCGTCACGGTAACCGCCATGGCCGATGATAGTTCGGTTTTCAGGTCCTGGACAGGGTGCGGCTCGGTCGTCGGCGCGGCTTGCACTGTTACTGTAAGCTCCATGCGTTCCGTATCCGTTGAATTTGCCAGGACCCCGTCGGCAGTAATTTCCGGAAAGCCGGCAACCACGACAAATCAGGTGTCGGCCGAGTTTATTTTTTATTCGGACGATCCGGGTGCCACCTTTGAATGTAGACTGGATAACAGCGAATGGTCCGCCTGTGCCAGTCCTCAAAGCTACAGTGCCCTTACCGATGCCGTGCATAGTTTTTCCGTAAGGGGGGTGGATGCTGCCGGAGACAGGACAGCAAACCCGCCGGTGTGGAGCTGGACTGTGGACACAGTCCCGGCTGATACCTCGTTTGCCGTCACTCCGCCGACGCAATCCAATAGCACCGGCGGTAGCTTCACTTTTGCTGCTACCGAGGCCGGGGCAACATTCGAATGTCAACTGGACAGTGCTAACTGGAGCGGCTGCAGCAATCCTTTCTCCTTCAGCGGTCTGACCGCCGGCAGTCACACCTTACAGGCCCGATCCATAGACCTTGCCGGAAACATTGATCCGTCTCCGGCAAGCTATTCCTGGATCATCGACACAACCGCTCCGGTTACCTATATCACTGACAAACCCAAGTCTCCGGTCAATCAGACCTCAGGCACTATCAGCTTTATCTCAAGTGAAGCGGGATCGACGTTCCAATGCAAGCTGGATTCGGGCCAGTACGGGCCATGTACATCACCCTACAGCTTCAGCAACCTGTCGGGTGGTTCGCACGTATTCATGGTCCGGGCAATCGACCCGGCGGGGAATGTCGACAACAGTCTGCTCGGATGTTCGTGGACAATCGACATCACCCCGCCGAATACCACGGTTACGGCCCAGCCGGTAAACCCATCCAACAAGGTGTCCGGCGGGATCGGCTTCACCTCGAACGAGTCAGGTTCTACCTACGAATGCTCGCTCGACAATGCCGCATTCACAAGCTGCACCTCTCCTTATTTTTTCAGCGGCCTGAGCAACGGCACCCATCAGTTCCAGGTCCGAGCGAAAGACCTTGCCGGCAACCTGGACCAGAGCCCGGCGGTGGTAAGCTGGACGATCGATACGGTCTGGCCAGATACGAGTATTATCTCCGCCCCCCCTCTGACCAGCGTCGAGAATTCCGGGAGTTTCACCTTCTCGGCGACTGAGGCCGGGGTGAGATACGAGTGCAGTCTGAATGGCGGTGCCTTTGCATCTTGCAGCAATCCCTACAGTTTCAGCGGGCTTGCCAACGGTCTTCATGTCTTGCAGGTAAGGGCCATAGATACAGCGGGCAATCTCGACCTTACCCCTGCTGTTTACAGCTGGACCATCAATGTCCCGCCACTACCATGCAATGCAATGATCGGCAGTAGTTGTTATCCCAGCATTACCAGCGCCTACAATTCGATTCAATCGCCGGGAACCGCTAAAATCCTGGTGAAAGGGGTTGTCTTAACTGAAGAGACTCTTGTGCAGCATGATGTCGCTGTAACCATTGAAGGGGGGTACGACGAAACATTTGCAGCGCGGCCCGAAGGAACTATCACTGTAATTGCCGGCAGTTTTACGGTAGGTCTGGGCAGCGTAGTCATCGACACCCTGGAAATTCGTTGACTTAAGATAACTCGCAAACGGTTTTTACCTCCTCATAACGGCTTTTTACTTGCCGCTCCAACTCCTTCCTGCTATAAAATCTTGGGCAGATCTCGTATATAAATCCGTCGTGAGGCGCCAATGGAACTGGATCGCGAACTGGCAGCACAACTCAAGAGGGTTCTGTGTTCACTGGAACAGCTTCTACCGAATCCGGTTGATAAAATTGACTGGAAATCCACGTTTGCCGCCAACTGGCACCGGCACTCATTTGCCGGATTTCTGGAGCCGCTGGAGGCGATCGAAGGGATTCGGCTCGATGACCTGCTCGGCATTGACAGCCAGAAACTGGCGGTTGAAGAGAACACCCGCCAGTTTCTGGCCGGTTACCCTGCTAACAATACTCTGCTCTGGGGCACTCGCGGCACCGGGAAATCCTCACTGGTGCGGGCGCTTTTGAACCGTTACGCAACAGACGGCCTCAGAGTGGTGCAGGTCGACAAGGATGATCTCGTGCATCTGCCGGACATTGTGGCCGCGATCAAGGATCAGCCTTACAAATTCATCGTATTTTCCGACGACCTCTCTTTCGAAACCGGCGAATCCAGCTACAAGATGCTTAAGAGCGCTTTAGACGGCTCGGTCTACGCCCCTCCACCCAATGTTCTGATCTATGTCACCTCCAATCGCCGACACCTTCTTCCCGAGTATGAAAGCGACAATCGTGGTGCCATGATGGTCAACAACGAGATCCACCATGGAGAGGCTGTCGAAGAGAAAATATCGCTATCCGGACGTTTTGGCCTCTGGGTGGGGTTTCACCCTTTCAGCCAGGACCAATACCTGGAGGTGGCCCGGCAGTGGGTGGATAAGCTCTGCGTTCGTCACGGCATTGTTGTTGCCTGGGGTGACGAGAGCCGGCATGCTGCCCTGGATTGGTCTCATAAAAAAGGTGATCGCAGTGGTAGGATTGCCTACCAGTTTGCCAGCGACTGGGTCGGAAGGACGCTGCTGCAACAAGCTTCAGTTAAGGACTGAAGGGCCTGATGGGATAATGGGCGATATCTACCTGTTGTTGCTTAAATAATTAGATATGAAATGTGGCCAATATAATAAAAGTCGGATAGCCAAGGGGGAACAATTATGAGAGCAGTGTTGATGGATGGTTTCGGCGGAGTTGAGGTGATGAAGGTCGGTGAGGTCGAGAGGCCGGTTGCCGGAGAGGGGCAGGTTTTGGTCAAGGTCCATGCCACCTCGATCAACAGGCCGGACCTGGTCCAGCGGGTCGGCAACTACCCACCCCCTGCTGGTGATTCCGAAATACTCGGGCTTGAGGTCGCCGGTGTTATTGAGGAGCTTGGCCCGGGAGTTACCGGCTGGCAGAAGGGTGAGCGGGTCATGACCTTGGTCGGCGGTGGTGCCTATGCCGAGTACGCTGTTGCCTATGCGAGCCATCTGATGCGGATCCCCGAATCAATGAGCTTTGAAGAGGCTGCCTGCGTCTGCGAGTCCTACATCACGGCATTTCTTAACCTGTTCATGGTCGGCGGGCTCAAGGACAAGAATACCGTCATCATTCACGGCGGCGGCGGCGGGGTGAATACTGCCGGAATCCAGCTCTGCAAGGCGCTGGTGCCAGAGACAAAGATCATTGTCACGGCAAGCCCGGCAAAGATGGGGCGGGTCAAGGAGATCGGCGCCGATCTCGTCATCGATTTCACTACCACCCCTGATTTTACCGATGCCGTCAAGGAGTTCACCAATAAGAAGGGGGTCGATGTCATTCTCGACCACGTCGGTGCCAAGTACCTGGCGCCGAACATGAATTCCCTCGGCTACGCGGGGCGGCTGGTCTTGATCGGCGTCATTAGCGGCATCAAGGCTGAACTCAACCTCGCACTGATGATGGTCAAGCGTCAACAGATCATCGGTAGCGTACTTCGCTCCCGCCCGGTCAAGGACAAGGGGGATATTGTTGCAGAGTTCACCAGGACGGCACTCCCCAAGTTTGCTGACCGGACCATAGTACCGATCATCGAGAAGGTGTTCCCGCTCGATCAGGTGGTAGAGGCGCACCGGATGATGGAAGAAGACAAACATTTCGGCAAGATTGTCCTGAAAATAGCCGGTTAAGGAGTAATGAACTGATGATAACCCATATAGTTTTGTTCAAGCTGAAGGAGCCGACGGCCGAGAATGTCGCAGCTGCTCGGGAGAAACTGGAGAGCATGGCCGGCAAGGTACCGATGCTCAGGCATCTTGAGGTAGGGGTGGATGTCGTGCGGTCGGAACGTTCCTACGATGTGGCGTTATACACGAAATTCGATTCAATGGCGGATTTGCAGGCCTACCAGGTTTATCCATACCATGGCGAGGATGTGGCGCCGTACATGCGGTCGATGAGTGCGGCGGTTGTAGCAGCGGATTACGAATCCTGATATAGAACTGGGGCGGGCAATCCCGCCCTTATTCTACTCTTCCAGCCTTCACGGTGAGGGGCCATTTCACAGTGCGCCGGACATGGGGATCGCCCCAGGCAGCTTCCAGTTCCTTGGCGATCAGTTCCAGGGGATCACAACCGTTGGCTGCTATATAGCGTCTCACTGCAGACCACGTTCCCAGATAACCGGTCAGACGCTTGAGGGTCCAGTGCTCTTTCATGGTGAGTCGAGGTGGTTCGAGCTGCTCGAAAGGGAATTCGAGTTCTGCATAGCCGGTATCGACATGGCGTCGCTCCGGAGGCCAGAACTGACCGACAATGTCGCTGTGTAGCTTTCTTATCAGCCGGTCGACTCCCGGTGATACCTCAAGCAGCCCATAGCTTACTGCCGCAACCATCCCTCCTGGTTTTGCAACCCGGCGGACTTCCGAGTAAAACAGGTCCAGATTGAACCAGTGCAGGGCCTGGGCCGCAACAATCAGGTCAGCGCATCCGTCAGCCAGTGGCGCTTGTTCTGACAGTGATGCCAAGTAAGCAATCTTCGGGTTGATGGGGGCCTGCCTGATCTGCTGAAAACTCAGATCAGTCGCCACCACCCGGTCAAACCATCCTGCCAGACCTGCGGAGAATTGCCCGCTGCCGCAACCACAATCCCACGCCAGCGAACGCCCTGGTGAGCGCGAGGCGAAAAATGCCGTAAGCGCGGGTGGGTAGACCGGCCTGAACTCATGGTAGGCTGCTGCTTGATCGGAAAAAAGATCTGGCGCGTGGATTGGGGACATAAGTCACTGGCTGCAGCTAAGGAGGCTCCGGGGGCGGAGCCTCCTGAAAGCTAGCGCTTGTAGTTGGACGGTGAGTGACAGGTCATCTTGCAACTGCCGCCGGCACCGGTTACCGTGACATTCAGAAGTATTTCGGAGCCATTTTTGGCTTTGGTCGCATTGTTAAGCAGCTTTTCCTGGGGCGCGGCATGGACACTATGGCAGGCCCTGCAGGAGAGGGATGCCCCTTTGACATGGAGCGCATGGAGGTTGGTTTTGCCGTCACGGAAACCGGTTGCCGAATTTATTTCGTCCTCGGTAAATGCCTTCTTTTCATGGCAGCTGAGACAGAGTGAATAGGCGTCTTCGCTGAAAGCTGTTTCAGGAACAACCGGATAATTACCTTTCAGAAATTTAGCCAGTACGCCGCCATGGGGTTCATGGCAGCCGGCACAGTCGTTTTCCGCAACCGGCGCATGCACTGATTTCCCTTTTGCCATTTCCGCATCGTGGCATTCGTAGCAGAGCGGTACCTTGCCGGCTTTCACCAGCTTTGCCAGCGGTGACTGGTGCGGCAAGTGACAGTCGCTGCAACTGCCGGACACCACTGGCGGGTGCGGGAATTTTTTGCCAGAGAACTTGGCCTTTTCATGGCATTCGAAACAGAGGTCAGCCAAGGCAACCTTGAGCAGTTTTTTGTACGGTGAATGGTGGGGCGCATGACACCCGGTGCAATCACCTTCCTTAACTGGGGCATGCACTGATTTTTCCTTGGCCAGGTTGTCGTGACATTCGTAACAGAGGGCGGCCCCCTGTTTTTTTACCCCGAAAAGCCCTTTTTGCCGCTGGTGGTTGCCCCCTTCCGAGTTGTGGCAGGCCTTGCAGTCTTTTTCCGCCACCGGGGGATGAGGTACTGCTCCGGTTACTTTGCTGGCGTGGCAGCTGTGGCATGGTTTGTCAGCAGCTGACGCAGCTCCTGGAAACAGCTGGGAAACCATTAGAATCATTGCTGCAGTTGCTGCCGTATTCAGAAATCGATAATTTATCTTCATTCCGGATTCCTTTCCGTTTATGATGGAGAACAATTATATAGTATCAGCAGACTATTGCTACTATGTGATGTAACTTTTATATAACCAAGCGTCCGAATGAAGCCGGACACACCATAAAAATAAAGATCCGGAGGATAGTCAATGTCGAATGAAAATGATCTGCGCCTAGAAGGGGAAGAGGATTTTGCAGCGCTACTGGCTGCAAGCGACAGCTCGTTTGCCCGTTTTACCCCAGGCCAAAAGATAGAGGCAACAGTCATCAAGGTTACTGCTGAATGGGTGTTTATCGATACCGGCACCAAGGGCGAAGGGGTCTTGGATCGTAAGGAGTTTCTCAAGGACGACGGCTCTCTTACCGTAAGTGAAGGAGATGTAATCCCTGCCTGGTTTATTGCCAGTCGTCACGGTGAGATGCGTTTCACCACGAGGCTTGACGGTTCCAGTGGTGGGAACGGCCAGCTGGAAGAGGCTTTCAATGGTGGGATACCGGTTCAGGGGTTCGTGGAAAAAGAAGTCAAAGGTGGCTATGAGGTGAAGCTGGGTGGAAGCCGTGCTTTTTGCCCCTTTTCCCAGACCGGACTCAGGCGGGACGAAGCACCTGAGACCTTCCTCGGCAAACATCATCAGTTCCGGATAACCGAATACCGCGAAAATGGCCGCAGTATTGTGGTTTCCCGGCGCGCCTTGCTGGACGAAGAGCGCCAGGCAAAGCGCGAGGCAGCATGGGATACGGTGCGCGAAGGGGAGATCGTCGTTGGGACTGTTGCTTCTCTGCGGGAATTCGGCGCCTTTGTTGAAATCGGCGGGATCGAAGGGTTAATTCCGATGTCGGAGCTCGGCTGGAAGCGGGTCAAAGATGCCGCCGAGGTGCTTACCGTTGGGCAACAGGTCAAGGTACTGGTCAAGAGGGTCGATCGTGAAGCCGGTAAGATCTCCCTGAGCCTGCGCGACACCCTTGCCGATCCCTGGGAGACGCTGGCAGGGAATTTCCCTGAAGGGTCCTATGTCAACGGTATGGTGTCCCGCCTGGCAAATTTCGGGGCCTTTGTCACCCT